>NZ_JBFAZX010000007.1:53609-325514 GCF_040689395.1 Dactylosporangium sp. NPDC051484
ACCGCGCGTTGACCGCGCCGCACCGCGCGTTGACCGCGCCGCACCGCGCGTTGACCGCGCCGCACCGCGCGTTGACCGCGCCGCACCGCGCGTTGACCGCGCCGCACCGCGCGTTGATCTTGCACTTGTGGTGCCGACAAATACGGATATTTGCGGAGTGTCGCGGCACCACAACTGCAAGATCAGCGAAGGCCGGCTAGTCGCGGCGCAGCGACACCTGGAAGGCGCGCCGGGACGGCTCCGGCGCCTCAACTGCCGCCGGCGCCCAGAACGACGCGAACAGCGTGCACGACAACGGCGCGTCCGGCACGCTCACCCGGTGCGCGGTCACGTGCGGGGAGTCCCAGTGCACCCGCGGCAGGTCCTGGCTCGGCCCGAAACACGCGTCGAGCTCGGCCCGGGTCAGCGACGGCTCGGCGAAGCGGATCTCCACCGACGCGAGCCCGGCCCGCTCGTTCATGACCAGCCGCAGCCACGCCGTGCCGGGCGGGCTGGGCCGCACGAAGAGCCGGCCGCGGTCGTCCTGCGTCGGCGCGGGCAGGCCCAGCAGGGCCGCGACCTCGGCCGCGTGCTCCGTGGTCACGCCGCAGACGCGCCGCGCCCACGTCCGCAGCAGGTCGGTGGTCACCGGCCGTGCCACCAGGTCCAGCAGATGACTCGGTACCGGCGGGCGGCGCCACGACGCCGGCCAGTCGTCGAGGCCGGCGAGCTCCGCGCCATCGACGATGAGCGTGTACAGCGGCTCGGCCGGGAAGTCGCCGACCCGCACGGTGAGCGTCCGGCCGCCGACCTCGGCGTGGTAGGGGAACTCGCCGTCGCCGGAGTGCTCCCACGCGATCGGCGTGGCGGTCAGAGCGGTCAGCTCGGTCATGACGGTCCTCAAAAACGGCAAAGCAGACGTCGACAGCGTAGGAGGTGTCTGCAAACGCACAGTTGAGGGCCGTCACACTCGCCCCATCGCCAGGCTCCGGGCCGATAGCGTCAGTGTCGCTATGCGCCGCTACCTCATGTGGAGCGTCGGGCTCCTCGCGTACATCGTCGCCGTCTTCCACCGATCCTCCCTCGGCGTGGCCGGGGTCGCCGCCGCCGAACGCCTGGGCGCGGGCACCACGCTGCTGTCGATGCTCTCCGTGGCGCAGCTGGCCGTGTATGCCGGCATGCAGATCCCGGTGGGCGTCCTGCTCGACCGCTTCGGCTCGCGCCGGATGCTCGCGGCCGGCGGCGTGCTGATGCTCGCGGGCCAGCTGGTCTTCGCGTTCGCGGGCGACGTCGGCACGGCGATCGCCGCGCGCGTGCTCATCGGCGTCGGCGACGCGATGACGTTCATCAGCGTGCTGCGCATCGTGGCGCTGTGGTTCCCGCCGCGGCGCAACCCGCTGATGGTGCAGCTGACCGGCATGGCCGGGCAGCTGGGCGCGCTCTCCTCGGCGGTGCCGCTCGTGCTCCTGCTGCGCCACGCCGGCTGGACGGCCACGTTCCTGGCCGCGGCGGTCCTGGGCGCCGCTGCGGTGGTCCTGGTGGTGACGGCCCTGCGCGACCGCCCGGCCACCACCGCGGCGGGCACGCGGGCCGAGGCCGACGACGAGCGGGCCGATGGCGGGCGAGTCAAGCGCGACCTCGGGCTGCGCACCTCGTGGGCGCACCCCGGCACGCGGCTGGGGCTGTGGACGCACTTCGTGACCCAGTTCTCCGGCACGGTGTTCGCGCTGCTGTGGGGCTATCCGTTCCTGACCCAGGGCGAGGGCCTCGCCCCGGACACCGCGGCGCTGATGCTGTCACTGCTCACCGTCGGCGGCCTGCTGATGGGGCCGCTGATCGGACACTTCTGCGGACGCCTGCCCTATCACCGCTCCAACCTCGTCCTCGGCATCGTCGGCGCGTCGGCGCTGGCCTGGACCGCGGTGCTGCTGTGGCCCGGCCGCGCCCCGCTGTGGCTGCTCGTCGTGCTCGTGCTGGTGCTGACGTTCAACGGCCCCGGCTCGATGATCGGCTTCGACTACGCGCGGTCGTACAACCCGGCCGACCGCATCGGCGGCGCGACCGGGATCGTGAACGTGGGCGGGTTCGTGGCGTCGATCCTGGTCATCGTCGCCGTCGGGGTGCTGCTCGACCGGCAGACCGCGCCGGGCGCCGACCACCCGTCGCTCACCGCCTTCCGGTGGGCCTTCGCGGTGCAGTACCTGCTGTGGGGCTTCGGCGCGGTCCAGGTCTACCGCTACCGCCGCACCACCCGCCGCCGCGTCGCCGCCGAGGACCTCGCGTTAGCGGTCGCCTGACGCGGCGCCCAGTGTCCGCCACAGGAACTCGAACGCCAGCGCCCACTTGTAGGCCAGCTGGGCGTTGTCCGCGGCGCCGCCGTGGCCGCCCTCGATGTTCTCGTAGTAGGTGACATCCTTGCCGTGCTCGCGCAGCAGCGCGACCATCTTGCGGGCGTGGCCGGGGTGCACCCGGTCGTCGCGGGTCGAGGTGGTGACGAGCGTCGGCGGATACGGCACGCCGTCGCGCACGTTCTGATACGGCGAGAACAGCGACAAGTATGCCCAGTCGTCCGGGTTGTCGGGGTCGCCGTACTCGGCCATCCACGACGCGCCGGCCAGCAGCAGGTGGTAGCGCTTCATGTCCAGCAGCGGCACCGCGCAGACGATCGCGCCGAAGAGCTGCGGGTAACGGGTGAGCATGACGCCCATGAGCAGGCCGCCGTTGGAGCCGCCCTCGATGCCCAGCCGCTCGCGGGTGGTGATGCCGCGCTCGACGAGGTCCGCGGCGACGGCGGCGAAGTCCTCGTAGGCGCGCGGCCGGTTCTCCCGCAGCGCCGAGCGGTGCCACGCCGGGCCGTACTCACCGCCGCCGCGGATGTTGGCCACCACGTAGGTCCCGCCGCGGGCGAGCCAGCCGAGGCCGATGATCGAGTTGTACGCCGGGACGCGCGAGACCTCGAAGCCGCCATACCCGGACAGCAGCGTCGGGCCGGGGCCCGCGTCGGGGCGGCCCACGACGAAGTACGGCACCTGGGTGCCGTCCGCGGACGTGGCGAAGAACTGCCGGGTCTGGATGCCCTCGGCGGGGAAGTACGCGGGGCCCTGCTTGAGGATTGTCGGCGCGTCCGCGCCGAGCACGCCGTGGCGCAGCGTCGGCGGGAGCGTGAAGCCGCTGGACAGCAGCAGGTACTGATCGTCGGCGTCGGCGTTGGTGTCCCACACGTCGGTCTGGCCGAGTTCGCTACCCAGGACGGTCCTGTGCCACTCGCCGCCGGAGTACGACAGCAGTTCCAGGCGGGAGCGCACGTCGCACAGCAGCACCAGGATCAGGCCGGTGCGGGTCCAGTCGGCGTAGCTCAGCGACGTGTGCGGGTCGGGCGTGAACAGCACGGTGAGCTCGCGCGAGCCGGCCAGGTAGTCCGCCAGCCGGGCGATGAGCAGCGTGCCGGCCGGGTGGGTCGCGTCGCCGACGTGCCAGTCGGTGCGGACCCGGACGAGCAGCCACTCGCGGTGCACGTCCACGCCGGCGTCGTGCGGCACGTCGAGCTCGGTGAGCTCGCTCAGCGCCTCGCCGGTGAGCAGATACCGGCGGGCGTGGAAGAAGTCGGTCGACTGCCGCAGGACCGCGCGGCGGCCGTCGGCGGACGGGTCGGTCGAGGCCCGCACCGCCACGTCGTCGGCACTGCCTTCGAACACGACCGGCGCGTCGGCGAGCGCGGTCCCGCGCCGCCAGACCCGCACCTGCCTCGGGTAGCCCGACGAGGTCATCGATCCGGGACCGGTGTCGGTGCCGACGAAGATGCGATCGGCGTCGATCCAGCTCACGTCGCTCTTCGCCTCGGGCAGCCGGAAGCCGTCCGCGACGAACTCCAGCGCGTCGAGGTCGAACTCGCGCACCACGGCCGCGTCGGCGCCGCCGCGCGACAGCGACAGCAGGCAGCGGTGCTCGCCGCCGAGCGGGCCGGTGCGCAGGAAGGTCGCACCCTGCCACACCCAGTTCTCGTCCTCGGCGGCGGCCAGCGCGTCGAGATCGAGCACGGTCTGCCAGTCTGGCTCGTCGCGGCGGTAGTCCTCGAGGGTGGTGCGCCGCCACAGCCCGCGCGGGTGGCCGGCGTCCTTCCACAGGTTGTACACACGCTCGCCGTGCCACGCGACCATCGGGATGCGGTCGTCGGCGTCGAGGACGGCCCGGATGCCCTCATACATCCCGGTGAAGCGATCATTGCCGGTCAGCGCCGTGACCGACTCCGCGTTGCGCTCGCGGACCCAGGACAGCGCCCGCTCGCCCTCGACGTCTTCCAGCCACAGGTACGCATCGTCATGAATGATCGTTTCTGCCATCCGAACAGTCTGACCGAACGGCGGCCGGTTCGCCCACACTGCTTTTTTGCACGATTTTCTTGCGCGATCCGAAAGCTTACGGATTGCGCATGTTTTGCTACGCTGGGGGCATGGAAACGGGCCTGCGCGAGCGCAAGAAGCAGGCGACCCGGCGGGCGCTGGCCCTCGCGGCGCTGCGGCTGACGGTGGAGCGCGGCTTCGACGGCGTGCTCGTCGAGGACATCGCGGCCGAGGTGGGCGTGTCGCCGCGGACGTTCAACAATTACTTCTCGAGCAAGGCGGAGGCGATCTGCGCCCTGTCCGTCGATCGCGCCCAGCGGGCCGGCGCGGCGCTGCGGGCCCGGCCGCCGGGCGAGCCGCTGCGCGAGGCCATCACGGCCACGATGCTGGCGGAGATCTCCGGCGGCGTGGCGCCCGAGCACGTGCCGGACCGGGTGTGGTTCGACGGGCTGCGGATGGTCCTCGCGACGCCGGCGATGCAGGGGGAGTATCTGCGGGTCCGCGCGGCGATGCAGGACGCGCTGTCGGCGGCCATCGCCGATCGGCTCGGCGCCGGCCCGGACGACCTGCTGCCAGACGTGATCGGCGGCGCGGTGGCTGCGGCCTGTGACGTGGCGACACACCGCTGGCTGCGCGCGGACCCGCCGGTGCCGCTGGGCCCGCTGGTCGAGGAGGCCCTGCGCCGCCTGGCCGACTACTGACCAGCGCTCGCACGCTCCCGGTCCGGCCAGCGACATGTCCCCCGCGTGCTCGACGATCGCCGCGGTGAGCTGCTCGCGGGTCGCCCTCGGCGATCACGACGGACACGTCACGCCGAGTTCGCCGAGTTCGCCGACCGCCTGCGGGATGCGCTCATGGCCCCCACCGTCGGCATCTCCGCGTTCGCCGACACCACTGGCGCTGACCTCCTGACCTAGCCTCCTAGGAAGCATAAGACGCCGCAACGCGCGCCACGCCGCATGCCGTCGCGCTGGCCGGTTTCAGCCGAGGTCGGTCAGGCGGTCGCCCAGTTCGGTGCGGCGATAGTTGAGGCGACGGCCCGACCGCGCGGCGACGATCAGGCCGGCGTCGCGCAGCGCCGTGAGGTGGTGTGACGCCGTCGCCGGGGCCAGGCCCAGGCACTCGGCCACGTCGCCGGTGCTCAACGGCGTGGCCAGCAGGGTCAGGACGGCGGCCCGCGTCGCGCCCAGCAGGGCCGCCAGGGGCTCGGGCGGGGGCGGGGCCGCGGCGAACAGGGCGCGCGGCGGGTACCACAGCCCCCGGCCCGCCGGGCAATCCATGAACTTCGGATGGCAGCTCGGCGAGGCCGACAGCCACGCGATCCTCGACCGGGGGCTCGCCGAGGGCATCAATTTCGTCGACACCGCCGACATGTACGGGGCACGCGACTACGAGGGCACCAGCGAGACGTACATCGGCACGTGGTGCGCCCGGACCGGGCGGCGCGACGACGTGGTGCTCGCGACGAAGGTGTACCAGCCGATGGGCGACGGGCCGAACGAGCGGGGATTGTCGGCGCGGCACATCGTCGCGGCGTGCGAGGCGTCGCTGCGCCGGCTCGGCACCGACCGCATCGACCTATACCAGATGCACCACGTCGACCGGGCCACGCCGTGGGAGGAGATCTGGCAGGCGATGGACCTGCTCGTGGCGCAGGGCAAGGTGTTGTACGTCGGGAGCTCCAACTTCGCCGGCTGGCACCTGGTGGCCGCGAACGCCGCGGCCAGGCGCCGCCGTTCGCTCGGGCTGGTCTCGGAGCAGCTCAAGTACAGCCTGCTCACCCGGCACGTGGAGCTCGAGGTGGTGCCGGCGGCGCGGGCGCTCGGGATCGGGCTGCTGCCCTGGTCGCCGCTGGCGCAGGGAGTGCTCTCCGGGGCGCTGCGCAAGCACCGGGAGGGCGCCGCCGGGCGGACCACGTCCCACGCCGCCGAGAGGGTGGAGCGGCATCGGGAGGTCCTGGAGGTGTACGAGGGATTCTGCGCCGACCTGGGCCGGCACCCGGCCGCGGTGGCCCTCGCCTGGCTGCTGTCGCGGCCCGGGGCGACCGCGCCGATCGTCGGGCCGCGCACTCCGGGGCAGCTTGACCTGGCCCTCGAGGCACTGGAGGTGCCGCTCGACGACGCGGCCTCGGCCCGGCTGGACGAGATCTTCCTGCCGGTCGGCAACGGCGGGCCCGGGCCGGAGGCCTGGGCCTGGTGAGCGCGCCGGCCGCACGACAACGGCGGAGAAGTCCCGTCGGGCGTGTTCGTGCTTGGAGAGAAAGCATGCACAGCGGCGCCGCGCGGGCGTGCTCGGAAGATGGACGTAGGTGTCGCCGAGGGCTCCACGCCCGGTCCATCATTGTCCAGTGTGGATGCTCCGGGCGTGTCATCCCAATTTCGAAGCCATCCTCGTTGAGATCACCTCATGATGGACTGCCGTTCGGGGCGGTGGTTCCGGCCGCGTTCTGGGACAAATACATGTATGGGGCAGTTGCAATTGTTTTCAAGGGCGGAATTGGCTGCCATGCGTGACCGGACCAGGTCACGTCGTTATTCCCCGGCGAAGGAGCAGTTCCGCCGGGAGCATGCTCGGCATCGGGAATGGGGCCTGGCCAGACGTCACGCCGAGAAGCTCCGCCGCGCGCGGTGACACCCCGCCAGCGGTCAGCGACCAGCGCGGCGGATCGGTGGATGGGCCGGTGCCGCTCTCGCCGCCTCCGCCGGTCACGCCTCCCGAACAGGAACAACGTTCCGTGAGCAGCGCCGTGGCAAGCGACTGTGATCCCGCGCCGCGCCTGGTTGACGGCGGCGGGCGGCCCGGTGCTGTCCCGAAGCGTCGTCGCGCATCCACGCCACGGCTGCGCCGGCCCGCCGGTCGGGCAACGCATCGAATGATCGGCGGTAATGTACGGCCACCGGTGTATCGCGGCCGGCTTTCGGCAATGCCGCGTACGGCCGGGCGGCATGTCCGCCGTATGTTCCGCACGGCGGGAACAAGCAACCGCTGTCCCCATGGACCGCCGGTGCGGGTTCCCGAATGACGTGATCACAGCGAGCATGCCGTCGGGATGTGACCGCCACGGGCGTACCGTCCACGTCGGACAGTGCTGGAAGCTGGGCGAAGCCCTCGACAGATGAGGACTCCGTCCGTGGTCGCCTATCGAGCCGTCCTCTGCCGTGCCGAGAAACTGGTCCGCTACGTGTCGCCTGCTGGCCACCGAACGCCGCACCCGCCGCGGAACCCGGGCGCTGACCTGCTGCCACCAAGCGCTGCTGGTGCTGGCGTGGTTCCGCACAACGAGGACACGTCCCTGCCCGGGAGCCGGGCGGCTCCCGGGCCACCGCGTACCGGGCTGTCGCCGAGGGGATCGAAGCGCTGGCCGCGACACCCGACCGGCCCCGCACAACCGGGCCCGCGACGCGCTGCCGCACGCCGAACGCGCACCCGGCGAACGCGGCTTCGCGCTGCTCACCGGCCGTTGGCGCACCTACGCCACACCACCGCCAACCCGCGCACCATCGGCGACACCGTCCGCGCTGGCCTCTTCCTCACCCATTTCGAATACCGGAACCTACCGAATCCTTGCATTTGACGTACATCGATCATCGTGCTACAAGGATGAAGCCGCATCGAAACGGGGATTGAGGTATCACGTGTTCGACCGGGCTGTTCTCAGCAAGAAGGGCACAGTTCCACTCGTCGTCGCTCTCGCCGTGGACATGATCGGCAGCGGTCTCTTCATGCCCGTCTCCCTGTTGTATTTCACCGCCGTCAGCCGGATCCCGCTGACGAGCGTCGGCCTGCTGATGAGCGCCGCGACGATCGCGACTCTTCCCGTGCCGGTGCTGATCGGTTACCTCGCCGACCGGTGGAACCCCCGCGACCTCGTCCTGGTCGCGCAGGTGCTGCAGGCGGCTGGTTTCGCCGCGTACCGATGGGCGGACGGTCCGGTCCCGATCCTCGTCGTCGTGGTGGTCGTCGCGGTCGGGCAGCGGGTGTTCTGGTCGTCCTTCTTCACGCTGGTGGCCGGCCTGGCGCCGCCCGGGGAGGAGCGCCGGCTCAACGACCAGCGGTTCGCCCTGGTGGGCACGGTGCAGGCGGCCGCGACCGGACTGGGGGCGCTGGTGGGTGGCCTGGTGCTGGTGGATGCGTCCGTGTCCGCGTACCGGCTGGTCGCAAGCGCCAACGCGGTTTCGTTCGCCGTCTCCGCAGTGCTGCTCACGCTGGTGCCGCGGGGTGCGGGGCAGCAGCCGGAGGCCGCCCGGGCAGCGGCCACGGGCAGCTACCGAGTGCTGCTGCGCGACCGCCCGTATCTGCTGTTGATCGTCGCCAACACCGTATTCGCCCTGTGCAGCGTCATGGTCGGCATCGCGGTGCCGGTGTCCATCGTCGAGGGTGCGCCGTCGCTGAAGTGGCTGATCGGTCCGCTGCTCGCCGTCAACGCGCTGTTGCTGGCCACCGGGCAGGGTTTTGTCGTCCGGTGGGCGCGACCGCTGTCGCGGGTCCGGGCCATGGCGGTGGCGGGCGGTCTGTGGGTGCTCTGGTCGGTGGCGTTCGCCGCGGCGTTGCGGGTGCCGCCGGTCGTCCTGTTGCCGTATCTGCTCATCAGCATGCTCTTCTACGCGGGCGCGGACCTGCTGCACGCGCCCATTTCCAACGCGCTGGCCGCCGCCGCGGCCCCGGAACACGTGCGCGGGCGGTATCTCGCGGTATTCCAGTACTGTTTCACCATTGCGAATATCGCCGCACCGACGTTCTTCACCGCGCTGTACGCCCGCGGCGCGGCATTGCCGTGGATCGTGCTGGGCATACTCACCGCCGCGGCCACCGCCGCGATGTACCTGTTGGAAAAGCGGTTGCCTGCGGAAGAGGAAGAGCCGGTCAAGGCGATGTCCGTCTGACAGCCGCGCGAGAAGCTTAGCTGCCGGCGAACATCGCCCAGGAAAGCGCTGTGACAACCAGGGGCACGCCGAATGCGAGCGCCGTGTCGATCAGGGCGGCCATGGCCCGCCGTCCCCACGGCGCGGGTGGACCGGGCGGTGCGCCTCGGCGGAAACCGTCGACGAGGCGGGAGTCAATTCGTGATCCTCTCCTTCTCGGAAGATACGGACGGTGCCAGGGGGCGGGCGCGGGGCGTCGGTTCATGGCTCGTCCAGACGATCCCGGCCAGGCCGACGGCCAGCAGTACTCCCCACGCCTGGCGCGAGTCGCCCCAGCGCTCGGTGCCCGGTGGCGGGAAGACGGCCGTGGAATCGGGCAGGAGCGCCGCGGCGATCAAGAGGAGCACCACGGCCGGGGCGGCGAGCACCCCTCCCGGTGCGACGTCGTTCCCCCAGCGTGTCCCGGCCAGCCAGAAGGTCACGGCGAGCAGCGCGAAACCTTCCAGCAGCACGCCGCCCAACGGCAGCAGCGATCGCACCTCTGGGTCGAGGGCGAGTCGACAGCCCCACCAGGCGACCGACCAGACCGCCGTTGCCAGCACCGTGGCCGGCGCTAGCCGCAACACCACGAGGACGTACCGGGGAGTCGGCAACGTCGCGATGGTCGAGGCGGCCGGGTCGTCCAGGACGAACGCCAGGCCGATAACCATCCCGAACAGTGCGAAACGCAGCATCGTGGTCGCGTCGGCCAGTTCCAGCGCTATGCCAGCGGCGAACGGGATCCAGCCGAAGGCGAGCGCCACAACGACGCCGGTGGCGAGGGCCACCCGGTTGGTGGCTCGCAGCAGGTGCGGGGCCAGACTCAGGGCCAGCCGGGGTCCGATCAGCACCGCAGCCCGCTCGGTTCGCTCACTCCGGCTCCCACGCCGAGCAGCCGCGCCCCCTCGACGAGTCCGGTGGCGGGGTCGGCCAGCTGCTGCCAATGCTGTCGCACCTGCGTGCCGACCTCGTCCACCGGACGCCCCAGCAGGGCCTTGACGAGGTCCGCGGTCTCCCGCGGAAACGAGGGACCGGAACCCGACGTGAGTACGGGCATGACGATGCTTCCCCCGTACGAGTTCGCGATGCTCCGTCGGTATGCCTGCTCGGTCTCCGGGGTGGCCTGTGCACCCAGCCAGAGGATCAGCAGCCCGCGGGCACCGCAGATCGGGGCGTTGTCGTAGATCGCGGCGGTGGAGCCGGTGGCCGTACGGTTCGCGAATGCCGCGGAGAACTGGATCATCTGCACCTGGCTGTAGCCCTCGCGGTCGCCCCAGGTGGTGCTCACCGGCACGGATTCGGGCGTGCCGGCCGCGGCGTCGTCCGCCCGCCAGTCCGCGACCGGAACTGGGTCGCTCATCTCGCCAGGAGAGTCGAAGAAGATCCGCTGACGGACTGCGTACCGTGCGTTGGCGACCGGCTCGGGCGCCCACCGCAGAACGCCCCGGGTGACCGCCGCCCATTGTTCCGAACGCGCCTCGTACGGCGCGAAGGCACAGAACGTGACGCGGTCGACGTCCCGGCACACCTGCGCGCGCGCCGGGCGGGTGGCCGCCTCCGACCGTGCGGTGACGATGTCGTGCGGCACTGCGGCTGTCTGTGCCGCTCCGGCGACGGCCACGGCGACCGCCGCGACGACCGCTCCGGGCGCGGTCAACGACCAGCGTGCACCGCTGAGCGCAACGGTGACCAGGGCGAGTACCACAAGCAGCGCCGCCAGGTAGACCAGATGCCAGACAACTGGGCGGTACATCAGGTCCGGTGGGAGCGAGGCGACCGTCTCGTCCTCGAACGCGATGAGTCCGACCCAGCGGATCCACCGCGAGCCGACGGCGCCGGCCAGAGTCAGCATCGCGAGCCCGACGATGACCAGCGGCGCGGCCACCAGAGCGGTGGTGAGCCGCGCCAGGAACAATCCGAGCACGCCGGCCAGCAGGATGACGAGCGGGGCGGTGATCGCTTCCAGGATGCGGACACTCCCGATCGCGCCGGGCGCGGTGGCCAGCCAGACCAACCGGAGCGTCACGACGCCGCCTGCCAGACTCCCGAGACTCAGCAACGACAGCAGGTGCGCGACGGTACGCTGCGCGGTGGTCGTCAGCTGGACCGAGTAGAAGGCCACCATGTTGTGGCGTTGAACCCGCAGCGCGGCGAGGTTGGCGGCGAGCAACGCCCCGGCCGCGAACAGCAGCATCGGCACCTGTACGAAGCGGTCCTCGTCGTGCATCACCGGATATCGGCTGGCCAGCCCGCCGCTCAGCCATTCATAAACCCACGGCGCCACGGTGAGCAGCAGCGCCACCAGGATCACCGGGTGCTCGAGCAGCCGCCAGGACTCGGCGCGGGCCAACGTGAGGACGGCGGCCGTGGCGCTGCTTCGGATAGTCGGACCGCCGGTGGTGGGCGGTGGGGACACGGTCGTGGTCATGCCGTCTCCGCCAACGCCGGGTCGCCGTCGAGCAACAACAGGTAGCCGTCCTCCAGAGAGGGTTCCAGCAGGGCGGCCCCCGGCGGTGGGCTGCCGATGTTGTGGACCGTGCCCTGCCCGGTGCGCCAACCCGCTACGGCGCCTGGATCCTTCTGCGCGCTGTGCCAGACGCGCCCGGCCGCGAAGGCGCTCAGAGCAGCCGGCGTGCCGTCGAACCGGACGGTGCCGCCGGCCAGCACCACGACATGCTGGCAGAGCGCGCCGACGTCTTCGGTCTGGTGGGTGGACAGCAGCACGGCACGGCCCTCGCCGAGTTCCGCGATCAGCTCGCGGAAGCGCAGCCGCTGCTTCGGGTCGAGGCCGACAGTCGGCTCGTCCAGGATGAGCAACCGCGGGTCACCGACGATCGCCGCGGCGAGCGCGACCCGCTGGCGCATGCCTCCCGAAAGCGTCTTGATCTTCTTGCCGCGCACGTCCGACAGGCCGACCGCGTCCAGCACACGACGCGCCTCGTCGTGCCGCTGCGCCCGATCAGTGATCCGGCGGAGGATGCCGACGTAGTCGATGAACTCGAAGGCGGTGAAGCCCGGGTGGAAACCGGGATGTTGCGGGAGGTAACCGAGAACGCGCCGGGCCTCCAGCTTGCCTTTAGCGGTCAGCGGGTCGATCCCGAGCATGTCGATGGCACCCTGGTCCGGCGACAACGCGGTGGCCAGGATACGCAGCAGGGTGGTCTTGCCGGCGCCGTTGGGACCGAGCAGGCCGGTGACCCCCGTCGACAGGCTGAGCGAGACCCCGCCCAACGCGGTGTGCCGTCCGTAGCGCCGGACCAGGCCGGTGACGGAGACGGTGTTTGCGGGCATCCAGGAACTCCTTGACTCGTCAGGCTGGTGGGCGCTCCTCACGGTGCGGTCCGGGCCAGCGAGGGGAAATCGATGGGAGTGACCAGGTCGAAATATCGCCGCAGGCGGACCACGGCGACGCCGGCCACCACGACCAGGCCTGCCACAGTCAGCTGCCCCTTGACGGTGAGGAGCAGCGACGTGCCGTCCGAGTCGTTGGTGGCGATGACGCAGACAGCCCAGAGCGCGCCCGTGCAGGCCGCTGCGAGCCGGGGTGCCAACTTGACTGACAGCGCGATGGTGACGAGCGTCAGTGCGACGGAAGGCGCTAGCCAGGCGACTGCCGCGATGCCCTGCTGCGGCACGGCGAGGCTGCCAAGACCGGCAATGCCGATCAATGCGATCAACACCGAGAGGGTCCGGAGCAGGATGATCGGGAATCGGCCGAGTGGCGAGACGAGCGTCAGCTCGTACGTCGGGTCGAGGCTCGGCCCGAACGACAGGGCCGCGCCCAGGACCGGCAGCAACGGGAACGTCACCAGGAACGTCAGGCCGGCCACGTCCACCGGGAGGTAGCGCGTCATCAGCAGGGCGCCGACTACGATGAACGCGGCAGTGCCGAGCCAGGATGCGTGCAGCGTAGGCGAGGTCGCGGTGATCCTGGCCAGGTCGTCGCGGAGCCCGAGCAGCCGCAGCAGGCGCTCAAACCAACCCGGCCGCGGTTCGTCGAGCTCGCGGTCGAGACGAGCCCAGCCGAGGGCCTGATCGGTGGGGTCGGCCAGTTCGGCCAACGTGGCGATGCACTCGCGACATTCCGCGACGTGGCGGTCAACAGCCTCGAGTCGCGCACCCGTCAGCTCCGCCCAGGCGTACGCCCGAAGCCTCTCTCGGGAGGGATGGTCCACGGTCACCTGCGGTGTCGTCATTCCGTCCCCTTCTCGTCATGTCCGGTCAAGAGAGCTCGTCGCGCAGTAGCCGCCGGGCGCGCATGACGCGCGTCTTCACCGTCCCTATGGGGATGCCCAGACGGACCGAGATCTGCTCCATGGTCATGCCCCGCACCACGCTCGCGTCGATGACCTGGCGATGCTCCGGCGAGAGCCGGTCGAGCGCTGCGGCGAGGTCGGCGGAGGGTACGCCGGCCAGCGCGACATCCTCCGCCGACTGCTCGCAGCGGAACCGCACCAACTGCAGCACCCGCTGCAGCCGCTGCTGCGCCCGTTGCTTGCGCTGCAGGTCGACGAGCCGTCGCTGCCCGATCCGCCAGAGCCAACCCGGCACGTCCCGGATCTCCTCGCCGCGGGCCGCTCCGGTCCACACCGCGATGAACACGTCCTGCACTACGTCGTCGAGGAGTACGCCGTCGGCACATCGTTGCCGCAGCCGGGCCCGGAGCCAGGGAGAGTACCGGCGGTAAAGCTCCTCGCACGCCCGCCGGTCGCCATCCCGGACGGCGCGCACGAGGGCAGCGTCCGCCTCGATCCCCGGGTTATCGGCCATCACATCCCCTCGTCGGCCAGGGGCGGATCGATGGTTCCATGCCGGAGTGTGATGCGCATCACGATAGCAAGCCGGGGTCAACCTCTGCTGAACCGGGGCGCTGTCAGGCGTCGGCTGACGAGCGGACGCCCCCAGCCTCGGCATTGCCCGCGTCAGGGGCGAAAGAAAGATCGTGACAGGCGGCGCGTGTCGACATCGTCTCCGCGCTGAACGTCCGGCGGACCGTCGGACGGTAGGAAACCGGCGTGCGGCTCCCATCATTTTCCCGTGCCGATTCACGGGATTTCGTCCCGGCCGGTGGATCAGGGTCCCGCGGTTCGTTCTGTCAGATTCAGCCCAGATCAGAGGGCACTTTTCGCGTTCCCAGCCGCCACCGTCCGGTCGCCTTGGCGAAAGCGCGAGGTTCGTCAGCCCGCGTGCTCGGCCAGCACCGCGTCGGACAGGGCCGGCCACACCTCGGCCGCCCACTCGCCGAAGTCGCGGTCGGTCAGGCAGGCCAGTGCCAGGCCCGCGTCCGGGTCGACCCACAGGAACGTGCCGGTCTTGCCGAAGTGGCCGAACGTGCGGGGGCTGTTGCGGGAGCCGGTCCAGTGCGGGTGCTTGCCGTCGCGCAACTCGAAGCCCAGGCCCCAGTCGTTCGGGTCCTGACGGCCGAAGCCGGGCAGGACGCCGGAGACGCCCGGATACTGCACCGTGGTCGCGGCCGGCATGAGGTCGGGCGCCAGCGACGGGTCGAGCAGTTCCTGGCCCAGCAGCGCCAGGTCGGAGACGGGGCCGACGGCGCCGGCGGCGGGGGAGCCCTCCAGGCGGGTGCCGCCCATGCCGAGCGGGCGCAGCACCGATTCGGTCATCAGCTCGGCGAACGTGCCGCCGGTGCGGGTCAGGACGAAGTCGGCGAGCAGCTCGAAGCCGCGGTTGGAGTAGATGCGCTTGCGGCCGGGGGCGGCCAGGACGGAGTCCTCGTCGAACGCGACGCCGGAGGTGTGGGCCAGCAGGTGGCGCACCGTGGCGCCGGCCAAGCCCGCCGAGCCCTCTGCGTCCGCCGGTTCGTCCAGCAGTACGTCACCCCGGTCCACCGCGACGAGGACCGTCAGGGCCGTGAGCAGCTTCGTGACCGACGCCCACGGCAGGGCGGTGTCCGGGCCGTGGCGGTCGCGGACACCCTTGGCGTCCACGACCGCCACTGCTGCGGTCTGCACGGGCCAGCTACTCACCAAGTCAAGTGCGCTCACCCGTTGAAAGCTACGGCAACGCGTTGAGGAACGGCCGGTTGGCGTTCATGAATTCCCAGTTGTAGTACCGGTCCCAGTTGATCGACCAGGTCATGAGGCCGCGGAAGGCCGGCGAGGTGCCGCCGCGCAGCGTGTATCCGCCGCACCCGGAGCCGGAAGCCAGGCAGTTCACCGCGCTCTGGACGACCGCCGGGGCCACGTAGCCGTTGCCGGCGCTCACCGCGGCCGGCACGCCGATCGCGATCTGGTCGGGGCGCAGGCCCGGGAAGGTCTGGCCGGTGTTGGCGACCGGGAACCCGGCCTTGAGCATGTCGGTCATGGCGATGTGGAAGTCCGCGCCGCCCATGTTGTGGTACTGGTTGTCCAGGCCCCAGATCGGGCCCGAGTTGTAGTCCTGCACGTGCAGGATCGTCAGCGAGTCGCGCAGCGCGTGGATGACCGGCAGGTAGGAGCCGGCCCGGTTGTCGCCGGCGCTCGTGCCGCCGTAGAACTGGTAGCCCAGCTGCACGAAGAACGTCTCGGGCGCCATGGTGAGCACGAACTTGCTGCCGTACTTCGCCTTCAGCGACTTCAGCGCGGCGATGAGATTCACCACGACCGGAGTGGTGGGATTGCGGAAATCACTGTCGCCGGCGTTGAGGTACAGCGAGTGGCCCTCGAAGTCGATGTCGAGGCCGTCGAGGCCCCATCGGTCGATGATCGCGCTGACGGAGGAGACGAACTTGTCGCGGGCGGCGGTCGTGGTCAGCTGGACCTGCCCGTTCTGGCCGCCGATCGAGATCAGCACCTTCTTGCCCTGGGCCTGCTTGGCCTTGATCGCGGCGAGGAAGTCCGCGTCGGACTCGACGTTCGGGCACTCCGCCACCGAGCAGCGGTTGAACCGGATGTCGCCGGAGGTGACGCTGGTCGGCTCGCCGAACGCGAGGTCGATGACGTCCCAGGCGGCCGGCACGTCGGCCATGCGCACGTATCCGGATCCGTTGGCGAAGCTCGCGTGCAGGTACCCGATCAGGGCGTGCTTGGGCAGGCCCGTCACCGGCGGCTGGCTCGTGCTCGTGCTGGGGCTCGGCGACGTCGACGCGGACTTCGACGGGGAGGGTGACGTGTTCGGGGTGCTGCTCGCCGAGGTCGGCGGGGTGCTGCTCGGCGGCGTGCCCGGGCCGTCGAGGGCGATGTCGTCGGCGTTGTAGGCACCCTGTCCGTACCAGCCGTGCAGGAAGACCTGGACCGACGTCTGGCCGGCGGTGGTGGTGAACGGCACGGTCAGCTTCGTGTAGGTGCTCGCGGACGTCCAGGTGGACGCGCCGCCGGTGATCCCGAGGTAGACGTAGTTGCCCCGGACCCACCCGGAGAGGGTGTACGCGGTGTTCGGCTGGACGGTGACCGTCTGCGTACACTGCGCGGTGTCGGAGGCGGTGGCGTTGCCGTTGAGGGCGTAGGACCCGGAGTGCACGGGCGACGTGACCGCCCCCGAGCCGCTGCCGGTGCAGGACCAGCCCGACAGCGAGCCGCTTTCAAAGCCGGGATTGGACAGCAGGTTGGCCGCATACGCGTTGCTGGCCACGAACAAGCTCGTGACCAGCAAGGTAGCGGCGCCGAGGATGAGCGCGACGCGCTTCATGGGGCGACCTCCATCGACGGTGGTCGCCATTATTAGGTTTGTTAACTGTTCCTGTCCAGACCCGTTAAGTCTCCGATAAGCCCGGCCCCCGCGCGCCGGGCTCATCGTTCAACGTTCGCCGGTTTGCTGCGTATCGATCTTGCACTTGTGGTGCCCGGCAAACCCGGCATTCACGGAGTGTCTCGGCACCAGAACTGCAAGATCGGCAAGGGTGACCCTAGACGCGTGCGGGCTCGGCTGCCGGCTCCTGCGCCAGGTGCTCGCGCAGCCGTTCGCCCTCGATGTCGACGTTGGGCAGCAGCCGGTCGAGCCAGCGCGGCAGCCACCACGCGGCGCGGCCGAGCAGTGAGACCACCGCCGGCACGATCGTCATGCGCACGATGAAGGCGTCGATCGCCACGCCGATGGCCAGGGCGAAGCCCATCGACTTGATGATCGGGTCCTCGACCAGGATGAAGCCGGCGAACACCGCGGTCATGATGAACGCGGCCGCGGTCACCACCCGGGCCCCGTGGCCCATGCCGTTGATGGTGGCCTGCCGTGGCGTGTCGCCGTGCACGAAGTCCTCGCGCATCCGTGACACCAGGAACACCTCGTAGTCCATGGCCAGGCCGAACAGGATGCCGATGAGCAGGATCGGCAGGAAGCTCACCAGCGGGCCGGACTGATCGAGGCCGACCAGCGACTTGAGGTGCCCGTCCTGGAACACCAGCACCGTGAGGCCGAACGTCGCGCCGACCGTCAGCAGGAAGCCGGCGGCGGCCTTCAGCGGCACCAGGATCGAGCGGAAGACGAGCATCAGCAGCAGTACCGAAAGGCCGACGACCAGCAGCAGGTACTGCGGCATGGCATCGGACAGCTTCGCCGACACGTCGATGCCGACGGCGGTCTGGCCGGTCACGGCGAAGTCGGCCCCGCCGATCGTCGCCAGCTTGGCGCGGATCGCGTGGACCAGGTCCTCGGTGGCCGCGTCCGTCGGGCCGGTCTTCGGGATCAGCGGGACCAGCGCGGTCTTGCCGTCCCGGCTGAAGTTCGGCGGGGCGGCGGCCAGCAGGTTCTCGGTACCCTGCAACTGCTGTACGGCCTCGCCGGCCTTCGCGGTGGTCACGTCGGGCGAGTCGCTGGACACCACGAGCGCCAGCCGGCCGTTGAAGCCCGGGCCGAAGCCCTGGTCGATGAGGTCCGCGGCCTTGCGGGCCGGGGTGTCCGCCGGGCCGGCGCTGGCGCCCGGCAGCGCGATGCGCATGTGCGCGGCGGGGATCGCCAGCGCGGCCAGGCCGAGCACGCCGAGCAGGATCACCGGCACCCGCAGGCGGATCATCCACCGCGCCCAGCGGAACCCGAAGTTCTCCGCGTGGTCCGCCGTGCCGTCGCCGATCGCCCGGCGCTGCTTGCGTGACAGGATCCGCTGCCCGGCGAAGGCCAGCAGTGCCGGCTGCAGGGTGATCGCGACCAGTACCGCGACGGCGACCGTGCCGGCCGCGGCCAGGCCCATCACGGTCAGGAACGGGATGTTCACCACGGCGAGGCCGGCCAGCGCGATGACAACGGTGGCGCCGGCGAACACGACCGCCGACCCGGCCGTGCCGACGGCGCGGCCCGCGGCCTCCTCCGGTTCGAGGCCCTCCACCAGGTTCTGCCGGTGCCGGGACGAGATGAACAGCGAGTAGTCGATGCCGACGGCGAGGCCGAGCATCAGCGCCAGCACCGGCGCGGTGCTGGTCAGGTGGACGACGCCGGACAGCGCGAACAGGCCGGCCATCCCGGCGCCGACGCCCAGCAGCGCGTTGAGCATCGTCATGCCGGCCGCGACCAGCGAGCCGAACGTCACCAGCAGCACGACCAGCGCGATGGCCACGCCGACGCCCTCCTTGCCGCCGATCTCGGGCTCCTGGTTCATCACCTCGCCGCCGTGCTCGACCCGCAGCCCGGCCTGCTCGGCCGCGGCCCCCGTGCCCTCGTACGCGGTCCGCTGGTTCTTGGTGACCTTGTCCGCGCGGTCGGTGAACTGCACGTTGATCAGCGCGTATCGCATGTCCGGCGACAGCGCCCGCGTGGTGTAGGGGTCCAGCGCCCCGACGACGCCGGGCAGCTTGTTGGCCTCCCCGACCAGGCCCATCACCGCCGCCTTGTTCGCGTCGGAGGTCAGGTTGCCACCCTCCGGCGCGGCGATCACGATCGTGCCGGTGGCCCCGCTCGCCTCCGGGAACTGCCGCTTGAGCGCGTCGATCGCGCGCTGCGACTCCGTACCCGGCATGGTGAAGTCGCTGGATGTCGGGCCCTTGAACGCGGCGGCCGCGCCGCCGAGCGCGCCGAGCGCCACGATCCACAGGACCAGCACCAACCAGCGGTGCCGGAACGAGGCCCGGCCGAGCCGGTAGAGCACAGTAGCCATGACGTTTGTGTCCTAACGAGTTCAGGTGGGCGGTGCCAGTGCGCGCGTCGCCGCCTCGATCAGTGCGGCGCGCAGTTCTTCGTCGGAGTAGCAGTGCATGCCCTGGTCCACGGCGAACGCGATCGCCGGGATGCCGGCCAGCACGAGCTTGGCCGCGACGGCCGAAACCGGGGTGCCGGACGGCCCGGCGAGGATCTCGCAGAGGCGTTGGGTCAGCAGGTGTACCCGCGCGAAGGACGGCTGCTGCAGCAGTCCCGGCAGGTCGCCGTAGATGACCTGGATCTCCTTGCGATACCGCATCGACAGGTCGACGAACCCCTCGATCGCCGCGGTTCGCGCCGGCGCGGACTCCAGGCCTTCGAGCCGGTCGTGGAGCTGCTCGAGCTCGGCGATCGCCGGCGCGCACAGCTGCGTCAGGATCGCCTCTTTGCTGTCGAAGTGGTACAGCAGGGCCGCCTTCGAGCACCCGACGTCGACCGCGATGTCGTGCAGCGAGGTCCCCTTGTAGCCGGAGGCCGCGAACAGACGCGTCGCCGAGGTCAGAATCTCCTCGCGGGTGTTGCTGCGCACCACGATGCACCTCCGCCCGGTCGAGTCCGCCCGCCGACTGCCCTGTCCGATCGGTCAGGCCGGATGACAGCATGACTGACCGACCGGTCAGTTACTGACCGATCGGCCAGCTTTGAGACTCACCTCACAGCGCTCGCCGGCGTCGTTCGCCTCGTCGGCCGCGAGGCAGCGTCCTGACCAGCACCGACGCCGGGGGCTCGGGCACAGCGGCGCAGCCGAGCAGCGGCGGACTCGGCATCGGGCGCCCCGGCAATGACCGCCGAGGCGTCCGCGAGCGGTTACCAGGCGGCGCGGACGGCGGCCTCCACGTTCGGCGGGCAGGTGCCGCCGTGCAGGGTGTCGAGGGCGAGCAGCGCCGCGCCCGCCACCGGGGGCGTGGACAGCACCGTGACCGTCGCCCGGGGCGACAGGGCCGCGATGCGGCACAGGAGGCCCTCGTGCAGCTGGGGGTGCCGTGCGGTCAGGACGCCGCCGCCGAGGACCACCGTGTACGGGGCCGCCAGCAGGTCCAGCCTCGACGCCGACACGCGGATGAGGGCCTCGATCTCGTCGGTCAGGCGGCGAACGACGCGGCCTGCCACGGCGTCACCCGCGGCGGCCACCTCGAACAGCACCTCGCACAGCTCGTCCAGCCGGGACTGCGGCAGGTCGCCCAGGTGCAGGGCGATGCTCACGGCCTCGACGGTGGGCAGGGCGAAATGCTCGCGCACCGCCTCGGCGAGGGCGGTGGCCGGGCCGCGGCCGTCCTCGGCGCGGCAGGCGTGGTACAGGGCCAGGGCGGCCAGGAGGTGGCCGCCGCCCCAGTCGCCGGACAGCTGGCCAAGGGCCGGGAAGCGGGACGTGGCCCCGTCGCGGCGGCGGCCCACCGCGTTGATGCCGGCGCCGCACACCACGCCGACGGCGTCCGGGGCCGAGGTGCCGGCGCGCAGGAGGGCGAACAGGTCGTTGTCGACGGTGCAGGCGGTGGCGAGGGCGAGGTCGGCCACGGCGGCGTTGAGGCGTTCGACCTCGATCGGCAGGTCGGCGCCGGCCACGTAGACGGACAGCTGCGACAGTTCGATGGCCGGCGGTACGGCGGCCACGTCCCGGGCCTGGGCGATGAGGGTGGCCAGCTGAGCGACGGCGCCGGGCAGGCCGAGCACGTGCGGGGACGTCGTCGGGCCGGCGACCCGGGCCAGGATGCGGCCGTCGGAGTCGCCGAGCACGACGTCGGTCTTCGAGTTGCCACCATCCGCCGCGGCGTAGAGCCGTGCGGTCACGACAGCCAGGCCAGGTGGTCGCGGTTGGCCGCCAGCAGGTCGTCGGTCAGCCTGGTGGCCTTGTCGTGCTGGGCCACGAGGGGGTGGGCCAGCAGGGCGCGGTACACGCGGTCGCGGCCGCCGTGCAGGGCGGCGTCCACGGCGAGTTCCTCGTAGGCCGACACGCCGGCGACCAGGCCCGCGAACTCGGGGCGCAGCGCGGGCGCGGGCAGCGGGTGGGCGCCGTCGGCGCCGACGCGGCACGTGGCCTCGATGACGGCGTCGTCGGAGAGGAACGGCAGGAAGCCGCGGTTGCGCACGTTGACCGCGTGGATGCCGCCGTCGTCGTGGTGCAGCGAGGCGATCAGGCCGACCGCGGCCTCGGAGTAGAAGGCCCCGCCGCGCTCGCCGAGGAGCGCGGGCTTCTCGGTGAGCGCGGGGTCGGCGTACATGCGCAGGAGCTGCTCCTCGAGTTCGGCGACCCGCTCGCCGCGGGTGGGCCGGCCGCGCTCCTCGGCGACGACCTCGTCGTGGCAGTAGAAGTAGCGAAGGTAGTAGGAGGGCACGCAGGCGAGGGCGGTGATCACCTCGGCGGGGATCTGCACGCCGGCGGCGAGGTCGGCCAGGCCCTGCTCAAGCAGGTGCGGCAGGCGGTCGACGCCGTCGACGTAGGCCGCCCGCTCCCAGGTGAGGTGGTTGAGTCCGACGTGGTCGAGGGTGACGGCGGACGGCTCGACGCCCAGGGCCGCGGCCCACCGGCGCTGGAACCCGATCGCCACGTTGCACAGCCCGGCGGCGCGGTGGCCGTCGTCGAGCAGCGCACGGGTGACGATGCCGACCGGGTTGGTGAAGTTGACGATCCACGCGCCCGGGTCGGCGCGGCGGGCGATGTCGAGCACGACGGGAACGGTGCGCAGCGCCTTGGCGAAGCCGCCCGCGCCGGTCGTCTCCTGGCCGACGCAGCCGCAGGCCAGCGGGAACGTCTCGTCGCTGATCCGGGCCCGCTGCCCGCCGACGCGCAGCTGGATGACCACCGTGGACGCCCCGGCGAGCGCGTCGTCGACGTCGGACGTCCAGCGCAGCTTGGCCGGCGAGCCGTGGTGGGCCAGGATCCGCTGCGCGAACGAGCCCACCAGGGACAGCCGCTCGGCTGCGGGGTCCAGCAGCACGATCTCAGTCGCGAACGGCGCGAGCCGGGCGAACCCGTCGATGAGCTCCGGGGTGTAGGTGGACCCGCCCCCGACGACCGCGATTTTCAACCCTTGACTCCTGTCAGTGTCACGCCCTGCACGAAGGCGCGTTGTGCGAAGAAGAACAGTGCCACGACCGGCACCATCGTCAGCATGGTCGCCGCGCTCACCAGATTCCACTGCACGTGGTGCAGCGTGCGGAACGAGGCCAGGCCCAGCGAGAGCGTCCAGTTGTGCTCGTTCTCGCTGGTGTACAGCAGCGGCCCGTAGTAGTCGTTCCAGGCGTAGAAGAACTGGAACAGCGCCGCCGCGGCGATGCCGGGCCGGGCCATCGGCAGCACCACGCGCAGCAGTGTGCGCCACTCGCCGCAGCCGTCGACGCGGGCCGCGTCCAGGTACTCGCCCGGGATCGTGACGAGGAACTGGCGCAGCAGGAAGATGGAGAACGCGTCGCCGAACAGCATCGGCAGCATCAGCGGCCACAGGGTGCCGGTGAGGCCGTAGTTCGCCCACATGAGGTACAGCGGCACGGTCGTCACCTGCGGCGGGATCATCATCATGCAGACGACGACCACGAGGACGGCGCCGCGGCCGCGCCAGCGCAGCTTCGCGAGCGCGTAGGCGGCCGGCACGCTGGACAGCAGCATGAACACCGTGGCCAGCGCCGAGTAGACGACCGTGTTGAGCAGATATCGTGGCATCGGCGTGCGGGCGAACACGTGCGCGTAGTTCTCCGGGTGCCACGACGACGGCCAGTACGACGCGGTCAGCGCCTGCGAGTCGCTCATGAACGACGTCAGCAGCAGGAAACCGACCGGGGCCACGAACATGACGCACAGCGCGATCGCGAGGCTGTGCCGGGCCACCCAGACGAGTTTGGTGTTCACGAGGCGGTCTCCGGGTTGACGCTGCGCCGCAGCAGCAGCAACGACACCGCGAACGCGACCACGAACAGCAGCACGGCCAGGGCGTTGGCGTAGCCGAGCGCCCCGTAGCGGAACCCGACCACGTACAGCCACAGCGGGTACGTGAACGTCGAGCCCTCCGGGTAGCCGAACGTCGAGGAGATCCCGGCGCCGGTGGTGGCCTGGCCGCTGGCCGCCGACGCGGCGACGGCGGCCTGGGTGAAGTACTGCAGCGTCGTGATGACCCCGATGACGGCGGTGAACACCACGACCGGCCGGATGTGCGGCAGCGTGACGTGCCGGAAGCGCTGCCACGCGTTGGCGCCGTCCAGCGCCGCCGCCTCGTGCTGCGCGACGGGCGCGTCCAGCAGCGCGGCGAGGTAGAGCACCATCACGTCCCCGACGCCCCACAGCCCCAGCAGTACCAGGGAGGGCTTCGACCAGTCGGGGGAGTTGAACCACAGCGGCGCGTGCACGCCGATGGAGTCCAGGAACGTGTTGACCGGGCCGACGCCGGGCTTGAGCAGGTACACGAAGGCCAGCGTCGCGGCGACCGGCGGGGCGAGCGCGGGCAGGTAGAAGATCGTGCGGTACACGCTGCTGCCGCGCCGCAGCTTCGTCAGCAGCAGGGCGCTGCCGAGCCCGCCGAGCATCCGCGCGGGCACCATGACGACCACGAACCACAGGGTGTTCTTCACCGCCTTGGCCAGGAACGCGTCGTCGAACATGTGCCGGTAGTTGCGCAGGCCCACCCACTCCGGGACGCTGAGCAGGTCGAACCTCATGAACGAGAAGTAGGCCGCGGACAGCAGCGGATACAGGAAGAACACCACGATGCCGACCGCCGCCGGCGCCATGAACGAGGCGACGGTCAGCCCGTGGCGGAGCTTGTGGTGCACCCCTAGCCGCCCAGCTGCAGCAGCGAATTGATCTGCTTGTCGACCCCGGTCAGGCCGCCGGTCAGGTCGCCGGCCTTGCCGCTCTGCCAGCTGTCGCAGAAGGTCTGGAACGTCTCCTGGTATGCCGGGCCGGCCGAGGACGGCGGCGTGGTCGAGGTCTTCGGGTTGTTGAAGATGTCGACGAACGTCTTGAACTCGGCGTCGAGCTTCAGGTCCGGTGAGGCCAGGGCGTCCTTCGTGGACGGGATGTTCTTCAGGCTGTTGGCCAGCTTGACGATCGCCTTCGTGTCCGTGGTCAGATACCTGATCAGCTCCCACGCCGCCTCCGGGTTTTTGGCGGTCCTGGAGATGCCGATGACGTTGCCGGTCACGTAGCCGGCGCCGTAGCGCTCCGATGCGGATGTCGGCATCGGCGCCACCCCGAAGTCGAGGTCCGGTGCCTGGTCCTTGGCGAAGGCGATCCGGTACTCCCCGTCGATCGCCATCGCGATCTGGCCCTTCTGGAAGGCGTTGGCGTCGGAGTACTCGTCGCCGAGCCCCGAGCGGAACGCCTCGAGCTTGTCGTAGCCGAACCAGTCGACGAGGTCCTTCTGCCACTTGAGCAGCCGCGGCCAGCCCGGATCGCCGCCGATCGCCGATGAGCCGTCGGACTTGAGCCACTGCGCGCCGACCATCGGCCCGAAGTGCGAGGGGGCGTTCTCGTAGAAGCCGAACAGCGGCAGGAACCCGGCCGTGGTGATCGTGCCGTCCGCCGAGCGCTTCGTGAGCTTCTTCGCGTCCTCGGCGAACTCCTCCAGCGTCTTGGGCGGGCCGGCGATGCCCGCCTCGGCGAACATCTTCTTGTTGTAGTACAGGCCGTAGGCGTCGGCGAGCACGGGCATCGCGCAGCGCTTGCCCTTGAACTCGGTGTACTGCTTGACGGTCTGCGGGAAGGCGTCCATCGACACCTTGTCCCGGGCGATGTACGGCGCCAGGTCGAGCCACGCGCCGGAGGCGCAGAACTGCCCGACGATGTCGGTGGAGTAGGACAGGCCGACGTCCGGGCCCTGCCCGCCGCCGATCGCCTGGGTCATCTTCGAGTCGTCCTGGCCGGACTTGACCACGACCTTGATCTTCGGGTGGCTGGCCTGGAAGTCGTTGACGACCGCGTCGATCGCCTCCGCTTCGCGGTCGGTGAAGAAGTGCCAGAACTCCACGGTGCCGGACACGTCCGCGCCGGGGTCGGCGATCGGCTTGTCCTTCGGCGCCGGAGTGCACGCGGCCGTCAGCGCGACGGTCGCGGCGAGCACGACGAGACGACGCAAGGGGAACTCCTTCAGGGGGTGGGTTGGCGCAGCGCGGCGAGCAGGGTCTCGCGCACCGCGGTCACCGCCGCGTCGCCCGCGCCCAGCAGGGGCGCGTCGCCGTCGACGGTGCTGACCGCGATCGCCGTCTCCAGCGGCGCGGCGTGGGACATGGCCTTGACGACGGCGTCGCCGAGCGGCTCGCCGTAGGCCCGGGCGACCTCGCCGCCGATGACGACCAGCGGCGGGTCGAGGACCGCGACCACGGCCGCGAGGCCGAGCACGATCCGGCCGGCGAGCTCCTTGAGCAGTTCGTCCCGGGTGTCGTACCGCGCGGCGAGCGCCCGGACCGCGTCGGGACCGACGAGGTCGTGGAAGTCGCCGTCGCCGACGGGGATGTAGCCGATCTCGCCGGCGCCACCGCGGGCGCCACGCAGCAGCGACGCCGCCGCTCTGGCTTGACGGGGCTGCGCGCCGAACGAGCCGCCGAGGTCGATCGCGAGGCCGAGGCCGCTGTCGCCGATCCACAGCAGCGCGAACGCGTCGGCCTCCTGTGCCGCCCCGTGCGCCCGCTCGGCGAGCGCGGCCAGGTTGACGTCGTTGTCGACGCCGACCGTCACGCCCAGCCGCGCGCCGAGCTCGTCGACCAGCCCCGGGCGGCTCCAGCCGGGCACGTCGACGTGGTGGATCACCCGGTCCCGCGGGTCGAACGCGCCGGCCACGGCGAGCTGGACGTGCGCGACCGGCTCGCGGCTCACCCCGGCCGCCTCGCACAGCGCGGCCACCGTCTCGTCGACCGCGCTCACCGGGTCGGTCCGCGTGAAGTCCACGGGCACCTCGAGGTGGGCCCGTTGTGCGCCGCGCAGGTCGTGCAGGGCGGCGGTCAGCGCCGGCGCGTGGTCGCGCACCGACATCGCCACCGCGTACGCGGCGTCGGCACGCACCGCGTACACCTCGGCGTTCGGCCCCGGCCGCCCCGTCTCGTGGCCGACCCCGGCGACGAGCCCGACCTCGGTGAGCCGCCGGATGGCCTCCGAGACGGTGGGCTTGGACAGCCCGGTCAGGTCGCGCAGCTCGGCCCGGGTGAGCTCGCCGTGGTCGAGGAGGTGCCCGAGCGCGGCGGCCTCGTTGAGGGCTTTGAGCAGCTTGGAGGACCCACCGAGGACCACGGTTGCCTCCAACTAATAGGCAGACTGACTAACAGTTTGAGGAAAGGTAAGCGCCCCCACATCCCGCTGTCAATGCCCCCGGCATCAGTGCTCGCGCCGGGACTCGTGCCGGACGGTGCTACCGGGCACGGCGCCAGGCGGCGACGATCTCCTCGGGGTCCAGTGGTCGCAGGATCGTCGGCGGGCCCTCGATCAGGCCGCGCTTCGCCCGCTCGATGCGCGAGCCTCCCGAATCTGCCGGTCAACGTGCGATTCATACCAGCTGGCCATTGTTTTCCATGCTACCCGTGGCAGGATCCTGGCCGATGGAGCACTTCGAGCAGTACGGCTACCCGGCGCTGGCACTACTCGTGCTGCTGGAGGGCGTGGGCATCCCGACCCCCGCGGTCAGCGTGGTCGTCGCGGCCTCGGCGCTCGCCGCGCACGGCCGGCTCTGGCTGCCCGCGGTCGTCGCGATCACGTTCCTGGCCGCCGTCGCCGGGGACAATCTCGGGTATCTGCTCGGGCGGCGTGCGGGCCGCCCCGTCATCCTGCGCTACGGGCGGCGGGTCGGCCTCACCGAGCCGCGCCTCGCACGCGCCGAGCGCTTCGTCGCCACCCGCGGGATCAACATCATCGTGGTCGCCCGGTTCATCGACGGGCTGCGCCAGACCAACGGCCTGATCGCGGGCGCGACCGCGCTGCCGTGGCCGCGGTACGCGATCCGCGACGGCATCGGCGCCGTGCTCTGGACCACGCTGTGGGTCACGGTGGGCGCCGTCGCGGGAAACCACCTGGACGTCCTGCGGCGCTTCCGGTTCCCCGTGGCCGCCGCGGCGCTCGCCATCGCGCTGTTCTTCCTGATCCGGTACCTCCTGAGGCGCCGCGCCCGCAAATCGTGACGGCGTCTCACGCTCCTCGCTCTTGCGGCCCCGTCCGCCGCGTGTCCTATGCGGACTGCCCGATCTGGACGGCCCGGCCGGTGACGGTCACGCCGGCGGCCGGGTCGGCGTCCAGGCCGACCCGCAGCAGACTCGGGCGGCCCATGTCGTGTCCCTGGTGGACGGTCAGCGTGACCGGCGCGGCGACGAGCCCGAGCTCGCGCAGGTATCCGCCGAACGCCGCGGCGGCCGCGCCCGTGGCGGGGTCCTCGTACACGCCGCCCGGCGGGAACGGGTTGCGCGCGTGGAAGACGGTTTCGCGCTCACGCCAGACCAGGTTCACGGTGGTCCAGCCCTGCTCGGCCATCAACTCGCGCAGCGCTGTCTTGTCGTAGTCGAGCTCGGCCAGCCGCGCCCGGCTCGCGGCGGCGACGACGGGGTGCCACGCGCCCGCGTACGCCACCCGCAGCGGCAACGCCGGGTCGAGATCCTCCGGCTCGTACCGCAACGCGGCCAGCAGCCGCACCGCGACGTCCCCGCCGAGCGTCTTCGAGGCGGGCGCGACGCTGCGCAGCGTCGCGCTCCCACCGGCGCTCTCCACGGCGATGTCCCCGACCGGCGCCGCGAGGCTGATCGGCCCGTCGCCGAAACGCTCGGCGTACGCGACCGCGCTGGCGATCGTGGCGTGTCCGCAGAACGGTACCTCGGCCAGTGAGCTGAAGTAGCGCACCGTAGCGGCCCGCCCGCCCCGCGGCGTCAGGAACGCGGTCTCGGAGTAGCCGACGTCGGCGGCGATGCGCTGCATGTCCGACTCGGCGAGCCCGGTCGCGTCAAGCACGACACCGGCCGGGTTGCCGCCGGCGGGATCATCGGTGAACGCGCTGTAGCGCAGGATCTCCATGCCCGTCGACGGTAGGCTCACGGCGGCCCGGCGGCACAGTCCAATCGGCCAGCGGTGGCACGTGGCGCACCGCCGGCACGATCGTTCGCCGCGCTCGTGTTGGTCGCGTTGTCCTGGCGGCGCGCATGTCCGCCTCGGATGCTCGTCTCGGCCGGACGAGGTGTCCTCCTGGACGCGTCCTTGGACGCCGTGTCCTGCTCGGATGCCTGGCCTCAGCCAGTGGTGGATCTCAGTTGGAGGCGATGCCGAGCCCGCTGGCGCCGCCGGTGCCGCCGTGGAACTTCGTGCCCTCGGCGAAGGCGGAGTCGAAGCGCTGTTGCAGGGCGTTGAGCTCGGAGAAGTTCGCCTGGTGCGAGTTCTCGCTGCCCTCGGCGGCGAAGACGTGGTCGTCGACCTCGGCGTTGTGGCTGTAGTTGGTGAAGTCGGTCGACTCGTAGTGCACCCCGCCGGGCTGGTCGAACTGGACGTGGTGACCCGTCGAGAAGTTGGTCGACTCCGCCGCGTGGTGGTCCTGCTCGTAGACGCCGAACTGGCTGTTGTAGTCCGCCTCCGAGCCCTGGGCCTGGTGCAGCTGGTCCAGCGCGCCGTGCTCCTGACCGGCCTCGTAGTGGCCGTAGTCGACCTCGTGGCCGCCGTCGTAGCCGCCGGTGTCGATGTCGCTCATGAAGTATTCCCCTCGGTTCACTCACGGAGTGCTATGTAATCGACGTTACGGTCTGTGCGACTTCACGGAATCCTCCGAACGTGCTGTTACGAGCTCCGCCCGCCGACGCCGCGCCGGTTTCCGCAGGACCGGGCCGGTGTGATGATGCCGTGGCCGCGCGTGCGGCTCGGCGTGCGCTGACCACGTCGAGCGGGCAGGAGCCGGACGCGCTCGGGAACACGTCGGCGGTCGAGCCCATGCCGCGGCGACGACGGCCCGGTGGCCGGTGGCCGAGGCGCGTCGCCGGCCGCGGGCGGAGCGGTCACCCTGAGTGCTCGTCAGTGTTCGTCAGTGCTCGTCTAAGTCGATGCCGAGCGTGCGGGCGAAGGCCGCGACCGCGGGGTGGCGCGCCGCGCCCGCGCGGAACGCCAGCCGGGTGCGGCGGCGGGTCGGCAGCGGCGTGAGGACCACGCCGCCGGGCACGTCGGTCGCGGCGAGTTCCGGGACCAGCGCGACGCCCTGGCCGG
Organism: Dactylosporangium sp. NPDC051484; assembly: GCF_040689395.1. NCBI lineage: Bacteria > Bacillati > Actinomycetota > Actinomycetes > Micromonosporales > Micromonosporaceae > Dactylosporangium > Dactylosporangium sp. NPDC051484. The sequence goes on from NZ_JBFAZX010000007.1 coordinate 83,033, forward strand.
CGGCGACGAACGTGAGGACGGTGACGAAGTCGTCGGCGTGGTGACGGACACGCGGAGAGAAGCCGGCGGCCTCGCACGCCCGGATCGTCATCGTGTGGCACAGCGTGCCCTGGCTGGCGAGGATCCACGGCTCGTCGCGGCACTGCGCCAGCCGCCGCGGGCCGGTCGCGGCGATGAAGATCGTCTCGTCGAGCAGGGGTGCGGTCCGCAGCGCCGGATCGGGCTCGATGGGCACCAGGTCGTAGTCGTGCACCAGGGCCACGTCCAGGGTGCCGTCGCGCAGCAGCCGCGGTACGACCGCCGGGTCCAGCTCCTGCACGGTCAGCTCGAGGGCCGGGTGCGCGTCGCCGAGCGCCACCAGGGCCGGCGGCAGCAGGGTGCGCATCGCGGTCGGGAACGCGCCGATGCGCAGCGGCCCGGACAGCCCGGCGCGACTGGCGGCGAGCGCGGCGCCGGCCCGTTCGAGCGCGGTGAGCACCTCCTCGGCGTGCGCCACGAGCGTGCGGCCGGCCGGGGTGAGCGCGACCCGCCGCCCGGTCCGTTCCAGCAGGGCCACGCCGGCCTCCCGCTCCAGCGCCGCGAGCTGCTGCGACACCGCCGAGGGCGTGTAGGTGTGCGCGGCCGCGACTGCGGCGATCGTGCCGTGCTGGGCGAGGTCGCGCAGCAGGCGTAGCCTCCGGACGTCGAGCATCAGCTAAGCTTACGCTCGACGGTGTGATTGTGAACTGGACCTGGTGCTCGGATGGACCCACGCTGGGGACGTGGACCTTTCCGGAGTTTTCGTACCGCTCGTGACCCCCTTCGACCCCTCCGGCGCCGTGGACACGGCGGCGCTCCGCGCGTTGGGGGAGTCCGTGCTGGCCGCGGGCGCGGCCGGTCTCGTGGCGCTCGGCACGACCGGCGAGCCCGCGACGCTGAGCGCGACCGAGCGCGCCGAGGTCGTGGCGGCGTGCCGGTCGCTGGGTGCGCCGCTGCTCGTCGGCGTGGGCGGCAGCTCGACCGCGGCGTGCGCCGCCGAGGTCGCCGCGCTGCCGCCGGGCGTCGCGGCGATGGTGGTGGTGCCGCCGTATACCCGCCCCGGCGAGGCCGGCGTGGTCGCCCACTTCCTGGCGGTCGCGGCGGCGTCACCGGTGCCGGTGGTGATCTATCACATCCCGTACCGCACGGGTCAGCTCCTCTCGCCGCCCGCCCTCCTGCGGATCGCGTCCATCCCCAACGTGGTGGGCATGAAGCTCGCCGACGGCCCGATCTCCGGCGACACGCTCGCGTTCCTGGCCGCGGCGCCGACGGGCTTCGCGGTGCTCGGCGGCGACGACGCGGTGATCTCCCCGCTGCTGGCCCTCGGCGCGAGCGGCGGCATCCTGGCCTCGGCGCACCTGGCGACGGCGTCGTACGTGTCGCTGTACGAGGCGTGGCGGGCCGGTGACGTGGCCGCGGCCCGCAAGCTCGGACCCGGCCTGGCCGCGCTGTCGGCGGCCCTGTTCGCCGAGCCCAACCCGGCGGTGGTGAAGGCGGTGCTGCACGCGCAGGGCCGCATCACCACGCCGTCGGTGCGGCTCCCGCTGCTCCCGGCGAGCGACGCGGCCCGTGACGCCGCGCTGGCGCTGCTGTAGCGCGGGGCGGGCATGGCGAAGGCCGGCCACCGCGCGGTGACCGGCCTTGTACCAGGGGCTGTGACTACGCCACGCCGTGTTAGTTGGAGGCGATGCCGAGTCCGCCGGTGCCGCCGTGGAACTGGGTGCCCTGGGTGAAGGCGGTGTCGAAGCGCTGCTGCAGGGCGTTGAGCTCGGAGAAGTTCGCCTGGTGGGAGTTCTCGCTGCCCTCGGCGGCGAAGACGTGGTCGTCGACCTCGGCGTTGTGGCTGTAGTTGGTGAAGTCGGTCGCCTCGTAGTGCACGCCGCCGGGCTGGTCGAACTGGACGTGGTGACCCGTGGAGAAGTCGGTGGACTCGGCCGCGTGGTGGTCCTGCTCGTAGACGCCGAACTGGTTGTTGTAGTCGGCTTCGGAGCCTTGGGCCTGGTGCAGTTGGTCCAGGGCGCCGTGCTCCTGGCCGGCCTCGTAGTGGCCGTAGTCGATGTCCTGGCCGCCGTCGTAGCCGCCGGTGTCGATGTCGCTCATGTCGTTTCCCCCTGGTCCTGGAAGGCGGTGTCGCCGTTGACAAGAACGTTAGGCGGCCCGGCGGGCGGTTGAATCCCGGAAACGTGCCAGGGCCCGCGCTCGCCGAGGCCTACTCGTGCTTCTCCTCGCGACGGCGCAGTTCCTCCTCGCGGCGGCGCAGGTCGGCCTCCCACTTGGAGAACATCTCCTCGTCGGCGCGGCGGTCGCGGGCCAGCTCGCGCAGGAATTCGGGGTCGTCGTCCGGAGCCAACTGCCGGCGGCTCGGCCGCTGGTCCTCCGGGAAACCGTTGCCGGGGCGCCATTGCGCGCCGGCGCCGGCGCGGGCCTGCTGAGGCCGGCCGGCCACGAACCAGGCGATCCAGCCCACCGGCGAGAACAGCAGGATGATGAAGACCCAGGCGACCTTCGGCAGGTTGCGCACCTGGTCCTCATCCGTCGACAGACAGTCGATCAGCGCGACAAGAAGGATGGCAAGGTCGATCAGGAACAGCAATCCGTAGAGGCGAATCACGCCGGACATCATGCCGGAACCGGCGCCCGTTGTCCGCCCCGCGACCGTTCGGCACCAGCACCGGGCGGGGGCCGCCCTCAGGAGGTGAGGCGGATCCGCAGGTATCCGAGGTCGAGCTCGCCGCGGCGCAGGCGGTCCAGGTCGCTGCGGTGGGCGTCGACCGGGATCAGCAGCGCGTGCCGGGTCGACTCCGGGCGGACCTCGGGCCGGCGCTTCGGCGGTGGCCCGGACGGCGTCCGCGCGCCGTGCGGCTCCGGCCGGCCCGAGCCGAGGCGCTGCCGTACGTCCGACCAGCGCGCGGCCGGGAAGCGCAGCGACTCGTCGGCGAGGACCAGGTCATACGGGATGCCCTTCTCGTCGCGCAGCGGGAACGCGACCAGGGTGCGGTCGCCGACGAGCTCGGCCAGGGCGAGCATGCGCAGTCCGTCGCGGCGGGTGACGACGAGCTCCTGCGCCCGGGTGAGCATCGCGCCGCGCAGCGGGCGCACCGGGCGCAACACGCGGTAGGCATACGCGCCGACCTGCACGTCGTCGCGGCGCGTCGGGCGTCGGCGGGCCTGACCGCGCGTTACCGAATAGGCTTTGGACCCATGGTGCGCATCGAGCGGTTGGTCACGTCGGGCACGTTCTCGCTCGACGGTGAGACCTTTGACGTCGACAACAACGTCTGGATCGTCGGGAACGACGCGGAGGTGCTCGTCATCGACGCCGCGCACGACGCCGACGCGATCGTGGAAGCGCTCGGCGGCCGCCGCGCCGTGGCCATCGTGTGCACCCATGGTCACGACGACCACATCGACGCCGCGCCCGAGCTGGCGCTGCGCACCGGCGCGCCGATCATGCTCCATCCGGACGATCTGCCACTGTGGCACATGAGGCACCCCGATCTTGAACCGAACACGCACCTTACCGATGGCCAGGCGATCGGGGTAGCCGGTGCCGAGCTGCGCGTGCTGCACACGCCGGGGCACAGCCCGGGCGCGGTGTGCCTGCACGCGCCGGAGCTGGGCGTGGTCTTCTCCGGCGACACGCTGTTCCAGGGCGGCCCGGGCGCGACCGGCCGATCGTTCTCGGACCGGCCGACGATCCTGCGCTCGATCCGCGAGCGGCTGCTGACCCTGCCGCCGGAGACGGTCGTGCACACCGGCCACGGCCCGGACACCACGATCGGCGCCGAGGCCGCCTCGATCGAGTAGGGCCGCCGGCACCCCGCGCGCCGGCTCGTGCCGCTCCCGCGCCGCCCCTGACCTGTGGCGACCTGCTGGGACGGGTCAGGGCGCGTGCTCGGTGGCCCGCTCCAGCAGGGCGTCGCGCTCGGCCGGGCTGTGCGCCAGGTCGGCGGCGCGGCGGAACAGGCCGGCGGCGCGCTCCCGGGCGCCGGCCCGCGCGGTCAGGTCGGCCTCGGCGGCGAGCGCCAGCGGGTAGTCGTCGAGCGCGCCACCGGCCCGGGCCTCGGCGAGCAGGGCGAGGCCGGCGCGCGGGCCGTGGGCGTAGCCGTGCGCCACCGCGCGGTTGAGCGCGATCACCGGCGTCGGCTGCCGCAGCCACAACTCGTCGTAGCAGCGCGCGATGCGCGTCCAGTCGGTCGCGGCGACGGAATCGGCGGTGGCGTGGCAGGCGGCGATGCGGGCCTGCAGCGCGTACGGGCCGTCGCGGTGGGCCGGCTCCGCGTCCAGGGCGGCGAGGATCGCGACGCCCTCCGCGATCGCCGCGCGGTCCCAGCGCGAGCGGTCCTGCCGCTCCAGGGTGCGCAGCCGCCCGTCGTCGTCGCGCCGCGCGTCGCGGCGGGAGTGCTGGAGGAGCAACAGCGCGAGCAGGCCCGAGATCTCCGAGGAGTCGGGCCGCGGCCGCAGGGTGGGTAGCAGGTCGGCCAGCAGGCGGGCCAGGCGGATCGCCTCGTCGGCGAAGGCGGGCGAACCGTCGGCGTTGTAGCCCGTCGTGAACAGCACGTACAGCACGCCGAGCACGCCCGGCAGGCGTTCGGGCAGGGCGGTGCCCTCGGGGACGCGATACGGGATGCTGGCCTGGGTGATCTTCGTCTTCGCACGGGTCAGGCGCTTGGTCATGGTGGCCTCGCCGACCAGGAACGCCCGGGCGATGTCGGCCGTACGCACGCCGCAGATGGTGCGCAGGGTCAGCGCGACGCGCGCCTCCAGCGGCAGGGCCGGGTGGCAGCAGGTGAAGATGAGGCGCAGCCGGTCGTCGGGGAAGCCGCCGAGCTCGGGCGGGGCCGGGTCGCCCCGCTCCAGCACGGCCAACTCGCGCAGCTTGGTGCGCTCGACCGTGGCGCGGCGCAGGACGTCGATCGCGCGGTTGCGGGCCGCGGTCATCAGCCACGCCGCCGGGTTGTCGGGGACGCCCGCCGACGGCCACCGCCGCAGCGCCGTGGCCAGGGCCTCCTGGGCGCAGTCCTCGGCCAGGTCCCAGTCCCCGGTGATGCGGATTAGGGCGCCGACGATGCGCGGATACGCCTCGGCCGCCGCGGCGCAGACGGCCACGGCGGTGGCCGAGGCCGCCCCGGCCCCGGGCGCGGCCGCCGCCACGTCCAGGGCCGGGGAGCTTACGCCGTGCGTGTGGGAGGTCACTGCTCGAAGTCGGCGAACGGGCGGATCTCGAGGCGGCCGGTGCGGGCCATCGGATGGGCGCGGGCGACCGCGATCGCCTCGTCGAGGTCGGCGCACTCGAGCAGGTCGAAGCCGACGATGACCTCCTTGGTCTCGGCGAACGGGCCGTCGGTGAGGAGCAGTTCGCCGCTGCGGACGCGGACCGTCGTGGCCGCCGAGGGCGGGGCCAGCACCGCGCCGCGCACCCGGCGGCCCGCGGCGTCGTTCTCCGCGACCCAGACCTCGATGTCCGGCTCGTCGGTCTTGTCGGTGTCGGGCTCCGGGTCGCTGCAGACGAACATCAGGTACTTCATCGCGCACTCCTTCGTGGTGAACTCAACCCTGGTGACGAACGGGTCCACCGGATTCGGACAGCGTCTGGCCCTGGTGCATGTACAGCACGACGTCGTTCTCCAGCGCCTGGGTGTGCCTCTCCAGCAGCGGGTTGTCGTAGGGCAGGCCTCACCGTCCGGTGAGCAGGTGGCGGCGGACCTTGCCGCTGGGGTCGGCGCGAAGTTGGTCGGCACGTGCGGTGCAGGCGTCCGGGTCGAGGGTGGCGAGGGCGCGCCACGCCTCGCCGCGGATTCGCACGTTCGGATGGTCGAGGAAGGCGACGAGCCGGGTGGCATCGTCGCGGGTGCCCATGTCGGCCAGGCCAGCGAGTGCACCGATGATCGCGTCTCGGGTGGCATCGGCGTTGGTGAGTGTCGTGCGGTAGAGCGCGGCGGAGCCGGTGTGGCCGAGGGCGCGCAGGCTGGCGCGGGCCAGGTAGCGCACCCGTGCGTCGGGGTCGAGCAGGGCGCGGCGCAGGTGCGGTTCGTTGTCGGGGTGGTGGGTGCGGGCCCGCAGCGCCTTCCACCGGATACGGGGGTTGGGGTCGGATTCGAGCAGCGGCAGCAGCCGGCGTTGGGTGGCCGGGTCAAGGCCGCGTGCGGTGGCCACCCCGGTGGCCCAGTGCCGCAGGGCCGGGTCGCCGGTGGCGACGGCCTGCTCGACGGAGGCGGCCGGCTCGATGGTGGCGAGCATGCGCAGGCAGCTCGCGGCGACCGCGGTGTCATCGCCGCGGGCGCCGGCCCACAGGGCGGCTCGGCCGGCCGGGTCACCGTCGATGAGCAACTCGCCGATGGTGCGCACGATCGGGCCGGCGCGGCGGCGCGCGCCGAGGCCCTCGATCAGCGGGAGGAGTTGCACGAGCAGGGCGCCGTGGCCAACCGTGAGCCGGGCGTGCACCGCGGCGGTGGCCTGCTGGCGGACGGGGTCGACCGGGTCGTTGAGGCGCAGCAGGAGGAACGGCAGGGTGAACAGCTCGTCGCTGGTGGCCAGCCACCGGACACCGGCCTCACGCAGGTATCCGGACCGGTCGAAGGTCAGCAGCGCCGCGACCGCGGCGGCATGCCGGCCGTAGTTCTCGCTCAGCGCGCCGACGTCGGTTGCGAGCATCGCAGCGAGCGAGCGGCGACGGCCGCGGTACGCGCCCTCCAGGACGACGACGGCGCGCGGGGTGGCCAGGCGCAGCAGGCCGCTGAGTCTTTCGGCTGTCCGTGCTGGGTCCTGGTCCCACCAGCGCAGGACCTCATCGACGCCGACGATCAGGCGCTCGGCGTTCCAGCGCTGCGCCCATTCGTCGTGTTTGCACCGCATCGTTCTATCCGTCCCGCAGCCGGATGGCGATGCGGCTGCCATGCTTGCGCAGGATAGCCAGGGACACCAAGGCGCCGCCTCGGATATTGCCGGCCCGTCAGGCGTGGCGAGCGCCCGGTCGCCGAAGCGAAGCGCGGCTTCGGATCGGTGGTGGCTCGCGACATGGTCCGTCGCGATCGTGCTGGACCAGCTTGATCGGGTGCCGTGGGCGGAACTGGGGCACGCCTCCGGCCCGGCCGCAGACGTGCCCGAAGAGGATCGTCCATTGTCCGACGCAATAGGGCCGGTGCACCCGGGGGCTTGTTACGTTTCCCCCCGCCCAGAAGGCCCCGCGGACCGGCAAGCTGGTCCTGACCGAGACGACGGTGACGCTTCCATGAGACGCATCTGCTACCTCGTGGCCGGCTGCCTGGCCGCGGTGGGCCTCGTCATCGGCGGGATCACGGTGTTCTACGGCGACTTCTCGCCCCGCTCCTACGTGGCCAACCACTATCAGCGCGCGGCGTCGCGCGATATCGGCACCGAGGCGCGCGCCTACCTCAGCACCAAGCCCCCGTCCTTCGTCGCGGACGAGATCTCCCAGGCCTGGTCGCCCGCCGGCCGTCATGTCGACGGATCCGGTGTCTACCTGCGGTACTCCAACGACTCCGTCGTGCTCAAGCCCAACGACACCGGCACGCTGATCCTGGTCGAGGCGCTGCGGACCGCGTACCCCCGCTACTCCGGCACGCTCGGCGGCAACGGCTGGGCCGGCTGATGCCGGGCAGCAGCCCGCGGGTCAAGGCGCCCGCGGTATCGCAGCGGAACAGGAAGCGGCTGATCGACGCGATCTGGGTCGGCGTCGTCATCGTGGTGATGCTGCTCGTGTTCGCCTACTGCTCGCAGGACTCCGGCGACGGCGTGGCCGTCGACCAGGCCGACGCGCAGGCCGTCGCCGCCGACCTCGCCCGCGCCTCGGCCGTGCACGGCATCTGCTACGGCTGGCAGCTGCTGGACTCGACCACGCCGGTGAGCTCTGGCTCCAATCTCGGCGTCGGCGTGCGGGTGACCGACAGCCCAGAGCAGTGTCCCAGGTTCTTCGAGGTCCGCGGGGAGTACCACTACTACCCGGACAGCAGCGACTCGGAGGACTACGCGCAGTACACCATCGTCAGCAACACCGGGCGCCGCTCGACCCGGATCGATCCGGCGGGCCTGGAGCGGCTCGGCGTCGGCGCGAATCGGCTGCTGGGCGACCCGGCGGCGGTGATCCTCGACGCCGCCGAGGCCCTGCCGCTGCTGGCGCAGGAGGCCGGCGCGGCCGAGGGCCCGGTGCCGGAGCCGAGCGTGACCGGCACCCCACTGCCCGTCGAGGAGGGTGGCAGCGACTTCCTGCGGGACCGCTGGGTGCTGCTGGTGATCAGCGGCTCGTTCCTGCTGGCCGCGGCCGGCACCGTGGTCCTCGGACTGGTCGTCTCGCGCATGCTGGACAAGCTGGACAAGCCCGAAAAGCCGGAGCAACGCAAGAAGCCGGGCAAGACAGGTCAGTGTGATGCATCCGATCCGAACAGCCGGGTGGATCGGCCGTTGCGGCGCAGGCGGCGGCGCGGTCGCGGGGACTAGACTAACGATCTTGTGTCGATGCCTTGTGTGACGTGTGGTGCTCCCGGACACGACACCGGCGGGACTTTCCTCTGCATCCGGCACGGCGGGGTGCCGTCCGCGGCGTTCGTGGCCGCGCTTGTCGGCGGACCGCGGCGGGGGCCGGACCGGATGCCGGCGGAGCCGGGCGTGCCCGACGCCGGCGGTCCGTGGCTGCCGGACCTGCCCGATGTGGCCCTGCCGCGGTGGCCGGACGCGCGGGTCGGCGAGGCACCCGGCGCCACCGGCCGCGAGACGATCGGCCCGAGCGGCGCGGAGGAGATCGAGGAGATCGAGGACCGGCCGCCGGCCAGACTGCGGGTGTACACCTGGCTGTTCGTCGTCGTCACCGCCCTGCACGCGGTGCTGCTCGTCGGCAACGTGCTGGTGCTGCGACGGGAGGACGAGGTCCTGCGACGGTACGCCGCCGAGCCCTCCTCCATCGACCGGCCCTCGGCCGGGGCGGTGTTCGAGTTCGTCGACCGGCTGGCCGGGGCGGTGACGGTCGCGCTGTGGGTGACGCTGCTGATGTTCGCCGTCTGGTTCGGCGTCATCGGGCGGGTCGCCGACCGGCAGGGACGCGACCGGCGGGCGTTGCTGCGGCACTGGACCTACCCCGGGTGGCGGCTCGCGCTCGTGCCACTGGTCGTGTATCTGTTCGTGGAGGCGGCGCGGGATGAGGCCGGGCCCGCCGACCGCACGGCGTTCGTGGCCGAGGCGCTGGCGGCCAACCATGCCGCCGTCATATTCACCTTACTGCGCATCGTGATGCTGGCGTTGCTCACCGCGTTCGTCGTGGTCGTCTGGCGTCGGCTCAATCCGCGCGAATCGGGCGCGCGGCCGCGATATTAGCCGCTGTCGCCGGTCTGCCGCATCCACCACTCGGTGAACTCGCGGCACTGGCCCACCGTGTCGAGGCGGATCAGCCAGAGGTTGCTGTAGACGACCGACGGATACGTCGTCGTGCCCTGCAGGATGCTCAGGTCCGGGCCGACCGTGATCGGGAACCAGGTGAACGCCGCCTCGCCGGAGGCGTCCACGCGGCCCAGCCACTGCCTGACGATCGTGTCGCGGCCGCGCCACGGCTCGCGGTAGGGCGCGGGGTAGTAGGCCGCGTCCTCGGCGAACAGCTCGCCGATGTCGTCCGGGTCGTTGGTGTGCCACGCGCGGACGTAACCCTCCACCCAGCGGGTCACCGCCTCCAGATCCGTCATGGGCTATCCCTACACGTAGGCTTTGTCTGTGGCGAGGTACTTCGACGTGCACCCGGACAATCCGCAGCCCCGGCTGCTCCAGCAGATCGTGGCGCTGCTGCGCGGGGACGGCCTGGTCGCCTACCCGACCGACTCCTGCTACGCGCTCGGCTGCCAGCTGGGCAGCCGCCCCGGGCTGGAGCGCATCCGGGAGGTCCGCCGCCTGGACGATCGGCACCACTTCACGCTCGTGTGCCGCGACTTCGCGCAGCTCGGGCAGTTCGTGCAGATCTCCAACGCGGTGTTCCGGCTGGTCAAGGCGGCGACGCCGGGCAGCTACACGTTCATCCTACCGGCCAGCCCGCAGGTGCCACGGCGGCTGCTGCACCCGAAGAAGCGCACCGTCGGCGTGCGCATCCCGCAGCACACGGTGACGCAGGCGCTGCTGGCCGAGCTGGGGGAGCCGCTGCTGTCCAGCACGCTGCTGCTGCCCGGGCAGGACGAGCCGATGACGCAGGGCTGGGAGATCAAGGAGGCGCTCGACCACCAGCTCGACGCGGTCATCGACGGCGAGTGCGGCACCGAGCCGACCACCGTGGTCGACCTGTCCGACGACGAGCCGCAGATCCTCCGCGTCGGCGCGGGAGACCCCAGCCGCTTCGAGTGAGCGCGGGGCTTCGCCGGCGGCCCCTATCGGATGACGAGGTCGTTCGCGCTGCGTAGCACCGGGGCCGACGACCACGCGGCCGGGTCGGCTTCGGTGGCGCCTCGCACGCGCAGCGTCACCGACTCGCCTGGCAGCAGGGTCACCAGCAGATCGTCCACGGTCGCAGCCGGGTCCAGGCGGTCCGGGAACACCGCCAGGTCGCGCACCAGTGTCCGGGCCGTGACCTCCAGCTCGACGCCGCCGTGGAGGTCACGGACCGGCCGCGCGACCACGTCGGTGACCGGGCGCGGGTAGGCCAGGTCGGCGTCCTCGGCGAAGAACCACACCGCGCGCCCGCCGTCTGCGTCTGCCACGATCAGCTCGGCCGTGGCGTTGTCCGGTGTCGCGACGTCAGGCGGTAGCGGCACCGTCACCGCGGACAGCGCCGGCACCCGCACGGTCAGCGTCACCTCGGCCCGCGCGCTGCCGTCGAACGACACCCGCCGCACCCGCAGCTCGGCCCGCCACGGCCCGGGGGTGTCGTTGACGGCGACGAGCGCGGGCGCGCCGTCGCGGGGCTGGATGGTGACGAGCCGTTCGGCGTAGGCGCGGCGCAGCGCGTACCACAGCGGCTTGCGCCGGCCGTCACCGTCGACCGCGGACCACGAGGTGACCGGCCAGTTGTCGTTGAGCTGCCACATGATGGTGCCCATGCACAGCGGCTTGAGCGAGCGGAAGTGCTCGATGCCGTAGGCGATCGCGCGGGCCTGGTTGAGCTGCGTGGCCCAGTGCCAGTCGTCGAAGGTGGCCGGGGCGGGGAAGTGCCCCCGCAGGCCGCGGATGAGCTTGTCGTTGCCGCCGGTGGCCTTCTGGTGGTGCAGCACGCCGGGGGAGTCAGGGGTGAGTGGATCGTCGGCGACGGCGCGGCGAAGCGTGGCGTATGCCGGGGGCGCCTGGAAGCCGAACTCCGCGACGAACCGGGGCCGGTACGTGCCGTAGTGGCGGTAGTCGTGGGTGTTCCACACGTCCCAGATGTGCGTCGTGCCGTGCGCCGGGTCGTTCGGGTGCAGGGCTCGGCCAGAGAAATCGACACCGCCGGAGTACGGGCTGCCGGGCCAGTACGGCCGGGTCGGGTCCAGCTCGCCGACGATCCGGGGCAGCACGTCCAGGTAGTAGCCCTCGCCCCAGGTGCGCCCGGCCAGCTCCTCCCGCCAGCCCCAGTCGTGGTAGCCCCAGATGTTCTCGTTGTTGCCGACCCACATGACCAGGCTGGGGTGCGGCATGAGCCGGGCGACCTGCTCGCGAGCCTCGGCGGCGACCTCGGTGGCGAGGGGCTCCTCCTCGGGGTAGGCGGCGCAGGCGAAGGGGAAGTCCTGGCCGACGAGCACGCCGAGCTCGTCGGCCAGGTCGTAGAGGTCGTCGCTCTCGTATCTCCCGCCGCCCCAGACGCGCAGGTAGTTGACGCCGGCGGCGACGGCCTGGCCGATGCGGTCGGCGTAGCGGTCACGACCGACGCGGGTGATGAACGCGTCGTCGGGGATCCAGTTGACCCCGCGCACGAACACCGCGGTGCCGTTGACCTTGAGCACGAACCGGCTGCCGTCCTCGTCGCGCCCGGTGTCCAGCTCCACGCTGCGGAACCCGATCATCCGCCGCCACGTGTCCAGCGCCGTCCCGTCGGCGGCGCGCAGGGTGGCCTCGATCTCGTAGCGGTGCGGGTCGCCGTATCCGCGCGGCCACCACCGCCGCACCCCGGGCACCTCGATCACCACGGTGGCCCGGGTCGCGCCCGCCGGCACGCCGACGGTCGCCTCGCGGCCGCCGACGACGGCGGTGAACGTCACCGGTGCGTCGGTGGCGCGCTCGAGCACGATCCGCAGCTCGACCCGGCCGGTTTCCCCGGCGGTGTCGTCCCCGGAGACGGTCACGACGGGCCGGACCTCGGCCAGTCGCGCCCGCGACCAGGCGTGCAGCCCGATCGGCCGCCAGATTCCCGCCGTGACGACGGTCGGTCGAAGTTGGCCGCCATCTTCCGGATGTACTGAAACGGTTCGTCGTACGCGTTCGGCCGCGCCCCGAGCTCGTCCCGGACGCGCTGCGCGTACCCGTACGCCGAGTCGAACCGCACGGCGAGCTCGTTTCCGGCCGGGCGCAGCAGCGCCGTCACGTCGAAGCGATAGCCCCGGTGCATGTTCGCCGTCCGCCCGACCTCGACGCCGTTGAGCACGACGGTCGCGACCGTGTCGAGCCCGTCGGCGACGAGGTCGACCCGGTCACCGCCGAGCCCGTCCGCGTCGAACGTCGTCTCGTATCGCCACGCGGTGCGCCCGATCCAGTGCAGCCGCGTCTCGTTGTCGTCGAGGAACGGGTCCGGGATGGCCCCGGCGGCGAGCAGGTCGGTGTGCACGCATCCCGGCACGGTGGCGGGGAACTCCCGCCCGGCGACGGCCTCAGCGGCAGGCTCCATGGCACGGACTGTCCAGCCGCTGTGCAGGGGACGCAGAACATGCATGCGTCACGTGTACCACGCTCAGGCGCCGAGTGCCGGGGCCGGCTGCCAGCGCCAGCGCGGGTCGCAGTCGGGGTCGTTGGCCGCGAGCACGGCGTGCAGCACGCCGTCGGGGTCGCAGCTGTACAGCCCGGAGCTCCACACGTTGTTGACTTCGAGGACCGCGAACTGCCCCGAGTCGGTGCGCCCCACGTCGATCACGGCCGTCGGGGGCACGTCCTCGGCGGGCAGGTCGGCGAGCATCAGCGCGACGAAGGCCGCCGCCTCGTCGTGCCACGACGCGCGGTGCATGCGCAGCGAGGGGCTCCACTCCTCGCCCTCCACCACATACGGCGACCACGCCATCGGCTGGCGGCCCATGGTGAACACGCGATACTCCGAGGCGAGGTCGAGCCAGTGATCCATGATGATCAGCGTGCTGTCCGCGGGCAGCCTGGCGGTGCGCAGCCGGTTGCGCAGGTCGTCGGCGTTTCGCACCCAGGCGGCGGAGAACGCGGGATGCTTCTCCTCGGCGAGCTTGGCCACCGCCGGGCGCGGCCCGACGACGTCCGGCGCCTCGCCGACGCTGACGAGCTGGATGTCGCGGCCGGTGACGTCCTTGGGCAGGGCGGCGAACCACGACGGGGACGCGCCGAAGAGGCGGATGTCGGCGCCGCCCGCGATCAGCGTGGTGAGGTATCCGCCGGCGGCCCGCCAGGCCACGCGGTCGGCGGAGTGCAGCCCGGTCACCTCGGCCGGGTCGCCCGGCAGTTGCACCACCGGCAGGCCGATGCGGTGGGCGGCGTGCGTCAGCGCCGCGCTCGCCTGGGGGGAGCGCACGCGCATTGCCAGGGTTCGGAACTGACGCACCCTCATATCCTGCCAGCGAGCTTCCTCAGTGTCGTTGGCGGAGCCCGTAGACGGCACATCGCCCTGGGTCAGCGTTCACCGAGGGTAATCGGGAGGACACCTTAGAGGGCATTAACGTCCACCAAAAGTCACAAATCGTGCACGGTGTGTCCTTGGCCACCGATGTTTCCGCAGACTGATGGCAAGTCTGACGAATCCGGCGCAACGGATGAATGCCGCGCACGGGCACGCGACCCGCCGCGGTCAAAGCCGCACGCGCTCGCCGGACGGGTCGTACAGGGGGCGCAGGGAGGCGCGCGCCGGGTACGTCGCGCCGGCGATCTCCACGGTCAGCTCGCCGGCGTCCAGCCAAGCCTGGTCGAGCGGGTCGTCGCCGGCGTCGAGCATGGCCAGGCCGACCGCGCCGCCGAGCGTGTGCCCGTAGGAGGCGGCCCGGACGTATCCCACGTCCCGGCCGTCGCGGCGCACGACCTCGCCGTGGAACATCAGCGCCTTCGGGTCGGTGACCAGCACCTGGACCAGCCGCCGGGTGAGCGGGCCGCGGGCGCGGCGGGCCAGCACCGCCTCGCGGCCGATGAAGTGCTCTTTGTCCAGCGCGACGGCGAAGCCCAGCCCGGCCTCGAGGACGTCGTCGGTGTTGTCGATGTCGTGGCCGTAGTCGCGGTACCCCTTCTCCATGCGCAGGCTGGCGAGCGCCTTGAGCCCGGCGTGGCGCAGCCCGTGCTCCAGGGTCCGTGCGCCGGCGGTGATGAGGCGGTCGTACACGTGCACGGCCTGGTCGGCGGGGACGTAGAGCTCGTAGCCCAGCTCGCCGACGTAGGTGATGCGCAGGCACAGCGCCCGGGCGTAGCCGATCTCGATCTCCGCGGCGCCGCGGAACGGCAGCGTGATCTCGGCCCCGGCCGCGGCCGACAGCACCGCCCGCGACCGTGGGCCCTGAAGGTTGATCTGCGCCCAGCCGGAGGTGGCGTCGGTGACGAAGGCGTGGCGCCGGGGAGTGCGGCCGAGGTGCCGGCGCAGCCGGGTCAGCACGTGCCGGTGCGCGGTGTCGGAGGCGACGACCCAGAACCGGTCCTCGTCGAGCTGGGTGACGGTCAGGTCGGCCTCGATCGTGCCGCCCTCGTTGAGCCACTGCGTGTAGGTGACCCGCCGCGGGGTGCACACGCGGTTGGCGGACAGCTCCTCCAGCACCGCCCCGGCCTCGCGCCCCTGTACCAGGAACTTGGCCATGAACGACATGTCCATGAGGATCGCGTCCTCGCGGGCCGCCCGGTGCTCCGCCGCCCAGGTGCCGAACCAGTCCGGCTTTCCCCACGAGGGAGTGAAACGACCGGAGAAGTCGTAGAAATCGGGCATCTCCCAGCCCGACACGTCCCGCCGGTACGGCCGCAGCGGCTCCAGGCGATCGTGCAGCGGTGAGCGGCGCGCGTCTCGGGCTGAGGTGAGGGCCTTGCCCGGGTAGTGCGCGGCGTAGACCTGCCCGAGCGCCTCGACCGTCCGCGCGGCGCGGTAGTCCCGGTTGCGCTGGTACGGCTGCAGCCGGTCGATGTGCATCCCGGTCACGTCGACGTCGGGCCGCCCCTCGGCGATCCACGCGGCGAGGGCCCGGCCGATCCCGCCCCCGGTCAGGATGCCGATCGAGTTCATGCCCGCCGCCACGAAGTAGTTGCGCAGTTCCGGCGACTCCCCGAAGATCGGCGCCAGGTCGGGGGTGAAGCTCTCCGGCCCGCAGAAGAAGGTGCGCACGCCCGCGGTCGCGGTCACCGGGATGCGGGCCATCGCCGCCTCCAGGTAGGGCGCCATGCGGTCCCAGTCGGGCGGGAGCGTGCCGAAGGAGAAGCTCTCGGGCACCCGGTCGACGCTCCACGGCGCCGCCGCGCCCTCGAACAGCCCGACCATGAGGCCGCCGGTCTCCTCGCGGAAGTACCCGTAGGCGCCGGGGTCCTCCAGCACCGGCAGGTCGGCGCTCACCCCGTCGATCGGCTCGGTGATGAGGTAGTAGTGCTCGGCGGCCTGCAGCGGGATGCTGACCCCGGCCTCCTCGCCCAGCTGGCGGGCCCACATGCCGGCGCAGTTGACGACGACCTCCGCCTCGACGTCGCCGAACGGTGTGCGCACGCCGGTGACCGTGTCCCCGCGACGCAGGGTGCCGGTCACCGGTACCCCCTCAAGGATCTTGGCGCCCCGCAGCCGGGCTCCCTTGGCGAGGGACATCGTCACGTCCACGGGGTTGGCCCGCCCGTCCTCGGCGACGTAGAAGCCGGCCAGCACGTCGTCGGTGCGGGCCAGGGGGAAGAGGTCGCGCACCTCGGCCGGGGAGATCTCGTGCACGTCGACGCCGAGGTGCCGGTTGAACGCGGCCACCCGGCGGTACTCCTCCAGGCGCCCCTCGTCGGTGGCCAGCTCGATGAAGCCGCACTGCCGCAGGCCGGTGGACAGGCCGGTCTCGGCCTCAAGGCCCGCGTACAGGTCGCGGGTGTACTGGCGCAGCCGGGTCGAGGTCTCCGACAGCGAGCCGAACGTGACGATCAGCCCGGCCGCGTGCCACGTGGTCCCGGCCGTGAGCCGGTCCCGCTCCAGCAGCAGTACGTCGCGGACGCCCATCTTCGCCAGGTGGTACGCGACGGAGGTGCCGATGACACCGCCGCCAACCACCACGACGTGGGCCCGTTCGGGGAGGTTCATGCGCAGCACTGTAGTGCGCCGGGCGCCTGCCGGCTGCCACCGCGGCGTTCGGCCGATCGGCCACCTGGCCGTGCCGGGCAGTGGCTGACCTGCCGCGCCGGTAGGGTGATCCGGGAACATGTCCGCCGAGAATGGCAAAAGTCCGCGCATGGGCGACCCGGCGAGGTAGCCTCGTTGGCGCTGCCGCTGTTGATATGTCCACAGTGGACCGAATCGGGCCGGATCCGCGTGATCCGGCGTGAGCCGGGACACACCCGCATTCATTCATGTCGGTCGGGAACACATCCGAGGCCGGCGGCGTTCGTTACACAACCAAGTCACCAAGAGAGGTGAACGCCATGGCCATCAGCACCGACTACGACGCGCCACGCCACCCGGTCAGCAGCGATCTCGCAGAGGACAGCCTCGAAGAGCTCACCGCACGCCGGGCCGCGGGCCAGTCGTCATCGGTCGACGTCGACGACAGCGAGGCGGGCTTCGAGCTACCGGGCGCTGAGCTGCCCGACGAAGAACTGACCGTCCCCGTCGTCCCCATGCGCGGCGATGAGTTCCGCTGCTCCAGCTGCTTCCTCGTGCACCACCGCAGCCAGCTGGCCAGGGAGCGCAACGGCGCGCCGATCTGCACCGAATGTGACTAGCCGCGGATCTTGACCCTGGTCAGGTCCTCGGCCACGACAACCTCGCCGTCGAAGACCGCTTCCGCCTCCCGCCGGAAGCGCGACGGGTCGTCGTAGCGCTGCGAGAAGTGGGTGAGCACGAGTGTGCCCACACCGCATTCCGCGGCCACCCGCGCCGCCTGCCCGGCGGTCAGGTGCCCATGCGCGACGGCCGGTCCCTCGTCCTCGGCCAGGTAGGTGGACTCGATCACCAGCACGTCCGCTCCGTCGGCCAGCCGCCCGACGCCGTCGCAGAGCCGCGTGTCCATCACGAATGCGAATCTCCGTCCCCTGCGGGGCTCGCTCACGTCCTCCAGCCGCACCCCCTTCAGCTCCCCGGCACGCTGCAGTGTGGCGATGTCGGGGCCGGCGATGCCGCGCTCACGCAGCCGGTCGGGCAGCATGCGCCGGCTGTCGTGCTCGACGAGCCGATAGCCGTACGTCTGCATGCCGTGATCGAGCCGGTGCGCCTCGATCCGGAACTTCGGGGTCTGCGCGATGGTGCCATCCGCTTCGACCGGGTTCTTGGTGATGATCGCGCGGTCATGGAAGGGTGCGGCGTTGCGGAGGCGGTCGAAGTACTCCTCGCCACCCGCCGGGAAGTAGGCCTGCACGTCGTGCGGCGAGTTGTCCAGGGAGATCCGCTGGATCACGCCCGGCAGGCCCAGGCAGTGGTCGCCGTGGAAGTGCGTGATGCAGATCCGGGTGATGTCACTGGCCGCGACCCCGGCGTGGACCATCTGCCGCTGCGTGCCCTCGCCCGGGTCGAACAGGATGCCCTCGCCGTCCCACGACAGGAAGTAGCCGTTGTGGTTTCGCGACCGGGTCGGCACCTGGCTGGCGGTGCCCAGCACGACGAGCTCTCGAAGCGACACCCCGGCGACTGTACCGGCGGGCTCCTGGTCGCGCGCGTCGATATCGGCGCCACCGGGGCGGCGCCGATATCGACGAAGATCAGCAGGCGTTGAGCATGCTCTGCAGCCGAATTGACCTGGTGTTGCTGAAGCCGGATGAACTGGCGATGACCACCGTGTCGCGGCCATGGCAGCGCACGCCGGTCGGCCGTACCGTTCGGCTTCGGACAAACAAAAAGCTGGACCAAACACGGCCGGACGAAGAAAGCGGCCGGCGGCCTGCCCGTGCGGTCGGGCGAGGCCGCCGGCCGGGAGCCGGGACCGTTCGGCGGCCGCGCGGGGCGCGGCCGGGGGCGTCAGGAGAGCACGCGCAGGTGGACGGTGGTGGCCATGTCGGCCAGCTGGGTCAGGATCTCCTGCGGGTAGTTGACCGCGATGTCGGTCAGCAGGTAGCCGAACTCGCCGCGGGTGGCCAGGATCTGGCCCTCCACGTTGACCTTGTGGCTGGCGAGGACGCTGTTGACGTCGGCGAGCACGCCCGGCACGTTGTGGTGCAGCAGCGCGATGCGGTGGGTGTCCGGGGCCTGCTGCAGGTTGAGCGAGGGCAGGTTGACGCTGAGCGTCGTGGAGCCCTCCGAGATGTACTTGTGCAGCTTCTCGGCGACGAACGAGCCGATGTCGGACTGCGCCTCCTCGGTCGACCCGCCGATGTGCGGGGTGAGGATCACGTTGGGCAGGCCGCGCAGGGCCGACACGAACTCGTCGCCCTTCGCCTTCGGCTCCTTCGGGAACACGTCCACGGCGGCGCCGGCGAGGTGCCCGTTGTCGAGGTGGCGGCGCAGCGCGTCGTGATCGATCACGAAGCCGCGGCTGAGGTTGAGGAAGATGCTGCGCGGGCGCATCCTGGCGAACTGCTCCTCGCCGAAGAACCCGCTGTTGCCCGGGCGCCCGTCCACGTGCAGCGTGACGATGTCAGCGACCTCGAGCAGCTCGTCGAGGGAGTTGCAGCGCACGGCGTTGCCCAGCGCCAGCTTCTCGGAGGTGTCGTAGAAATACACCCGCAGGCCGAGATTCTCGGCGAGGACCGACAGCTGCGTGCCGATGTTGCCGTAACCGACGATGCCGATCGACCGGCCGCGGATCTCGTGGGAGCCCTCGGCGTCCTTGTTCCACACGCCGTTGTGCATGTCGGCGTTCTTCTCGGTCAGCCGCCGGGTGAGTGCGATGATCTCGGCGATCGCGAGCTCCACCACGCTGCGGGTGTTGGAGAACGGCGCGTTGAACACGGCGATGCCGGTCTCCGCCGCGACGCGCAGGTCGATCTGGTCGGTGCCGATGCAGAACGCGCCGATGGCACGCAGCTGCGGCGCGGAGGCCAGCACGTTGGCGGTGACCTGGGTCTTGGACCGGATGCCCAGCAGGTGAACCCCGTTGAGCCTCGCGACCAGCTCGTCCTCGTCGAGCGCACGACCGACGGTATCCACCTCGTATCCCTCGGAGCGCAGCCGCTCGACCGCGATCGGGTGGATGTTTTCGAGGAAGAGGACCCGAACCGGGTCGGCCTGGGAAGTCTGTGGCTGCACATCCCTACCCTATGTGACCTCCGGTGTCACTGGTACGTGAGCCACGACTCGTCCCGTCCTGTGCGATCGCGTGCCGCTGGCGCAGCCGGTCGCGGATCTCCTCGGGCGTGTATGCCCGCCGCCGCCGCTCCGCCCGCGCGACCAGCACGCCTGTGGCCGCCACGCCGACGACACCGGCCAGCCCCACGACCTTCCACCACTTGATTCGCATGAGGCCCTAGGGTAGTACCGGTGATGGTCGATCTCGACGAGGCCGTGCGGATGACGCGCACCGGTGACCTGTGGGTGTTTCGCGGCCGAACGACCGCCGACCGCGCCATCCAGACGCTGACCAACAGCCCGGTCAACCACGTCGGCATGGCCGTCGTCCTCGACGACATGCCGCCGCTCATGTGGCACGCCGAGCTCGGGCGGTCGCTGCCGGACATGTGGACGGGCACCCACCAGCGCGGCGTCCAGCTGCACGACCTGCGCGACGCGGTGCTGGTCTGGGGCCGCCGCTACGGCCAGCGCGCCTGGCTGCGCCAGCTGTTCCCGGAGGCCGGCGCGGCGATGCAGGACGCGGTCCTGCGCACGATCGCCCGCCTGGACGGCACCCCGTTCCCGTCGACCGCCCGGCTGGCCGGCCGCTGGTTCAGCGGCCGGGTTCGAGGCCGCCTGCCACGGCTGCGCGAGCCGGCCTCCGGCACCCTGGAGACGGCCTACTGCGCCGAGGTGGTCGCCGTGACGTACGAGGACATGGGCCTGCTCGCCAGGGGTAAGCGGGCGAACTGGTACGACCCGGGGAAGTTCTGGAGCGGCGACGACCTGCGGCTGCTCGGCGGGGCCACCATCGGCGAGGAGATCGCCGTCGCACTGCCCGCCGCATGAGGCCGCCCGGGCCGGCTCGCCAGGGCCGGGAGGCCGCCGCCGCGTGGCAGTGCGCTGATCCCCATAAGTCGTTGCGCAACTCTGGCCGTTCGGAGGTGCGCAGTCTGCGAACGGACCGGGGTAATTTTCTCGCGTGACCGAGCAGTCCCACCAACCCCTCGACCACCTGGATCGGCCGGCGCCCGACCCCGAAGCCACGCAGCCCTTACCGCCCCCGCCGCCTCGGCTCCACCCGGTCCACCGCCCGCCCGTGGCCCTCATCGCGGGCCTCGCGGCCGGGGTCGTCATCGCCGGGGCCGTGCTCGCGGTCCTCCTCGGGCGGATCGGCCCGGACCCCGACCCCGCCAAGCCGCCGCGGTGGTTCTCCTCGCCGCAGGCGCTGGTGGACTACCTCGACCGGCGCGGCCTGTCCTGCGACGGCTACGAAGCCGTCGACGACACGCAAAACGCCGTCGGCCGAGGCCACTGCGTCGCCGCCGGGCAACCGGTCGACGTCGGGGTGTACGCCGGGCACAGCGACGTCGAGGCCCAGTGGGCCGCCCAGGCCGGCAGCCGTGAACCGCTGTTCATGGCTCTGGGCGAGAACTGGGCCGTGGACGGCCCGGCCGACTGGACCAGGCGCGTCGCCGAGGTCATGAACGCTCAGTACCGAGCGCGACCCTAGGATGCACGAGTGCTCGATCGATTCCTTCGTGCCTGGCTCGGAAGCTGGCCGTCCCCGGGAGGTCTCGTTGTCGTCGGCAGCCCGCTGCGGGAGAGGCCACGGTGGGACGGCGGGGAGCAGCGAGCGCTCGGTGTGACCGACGCGGCCGGCAACGGCGTGCTGTCCGTGCCGCCCGCCGCCCGCGACGCCGTCGCGCGGCTCGTCGCCGGGGCCGCCCCGGGCGAGCTGGAGGCGGCGCTCGGCGCGGCGCTGCCCGCCCTCGTCGGCCGGCCCGGGCAGCACTGCTTCACCGGCGTGTTCCGCTGGAGCGAGGCGCCGGCGGACCTGCCGGACTCGGGGGAGTGGGAGCCGTCGGAGGGGTCCGGCCTGCCCGACTGGCTGCGGCCGTTCCCCGGCGAGGTGCTCGTCGCGCGGGAGCCGGGCACGGGGGAGTATCTGGCCGGCGTCGGACTCAAGCCGCACGACGCGACCGGGATCGAGATCTCCGTCGGTACCCAGGAGCGCGCCCGGGGGCGGGGGCTGGCCCGGCGACTGGTGGCCCGGGCGGCACGGCGGATCGCGGACGCCGGTGCGGTACCGATATATCTGCACGACCCGGCGAACACCGCGAGCGCCCGCGTGGCCGCCGCGTCCGGCTTCCCCGATCTCGGCTGGAAGGTCCACGCCCTCGCGGAGAACGCGTGACGGCAGCGGGCCCGGCCCGCCAGCCTGCCACCGCGCGACCGGCGGGGTGGCGGATCAGCGTGCCCGCAGCTCTCGCCGGCTGACCGCCAGGTATACGCGGTGATCGCGGTGGTCGATGCGCTCGACCGTGTTCACGTCCACCTTGAGCAGCGCGCCGTCGTCGCCGGCGACCAGCACCTGCCGGCCGTCGTACGTCCTGCGGTCGATCGCGCCGACCTCGCCGTCGGTCGCCTCGACGGTGTAGCCGACGAGCACCATGAGCCTCCTAAGCCACATCTGGGTCTGGTTCCTCCCGTATCTTCCCGGTCGGCTGGAGAATCATGCCAGATGCCGCGATCAGCCCGAGCAGCATCATGGCGATCGCGCTCAGCAGCAGCGTGTGCCCGGCGCCGAAGGCGGTCACGAGCGGCCCGCCGATCGCCGCACCGAGCGGCACCGCGATCACCGTGACGGAGCCGAACGCGGCCAGCACCTGTGGCAGCCGATCCGGCGGGGTGGTGCGCTGGAACAGCGCCATCACCGTGGACAGGTACGGCGCCCAGCACAGGCCCGCGACCGCGAACGCCGGCAGCGACACGATGGCCGGAGCGCCCAGCCCGAGCGGGAGCATCGCGGCGCCGAACGCGACCACGATGCCGGTCATCGCCGGCCACAGGGGCAGGCGGCGCAGCAACGCGCTGCCCAGGCCGCCGGCCACGGCGCCGCTCCAGCGCGATCACCACCGCCGCGTTCGTCCAGCCGATGAGCAGCCCGGCCAGCGGCGGCCCGGCGATCGTGGCGAACTCGCCGATCGCGGTGAGCACCCCGTTGGCGGCCAGGTGGTGCTCGCGCGGCAGCAGCTCGGCGACCAGCGTGTAACGCCCCGCCGATCCCCACGCCGCCAGCAGCGAGGACACCGCCAGCAGTGCGACGTAGAGCCACGCGTGCAGCGCCCCGGCCGCGTACACGACCGCGATCGCGCCCAGCGCCGCCGCCCGCAGGGTCGCGTTCCAGCCGGCCAGCTGCGCCCCGCCGCGGCCGCGCAGGTATCGGCCGAGCAGCACGCCGCCGAGCGCCGATGGCAGCGAATACGCGGCAACCGCGGCCGCCACCCATGCGCCGCGCGCGCCGTCCGGCGCCAGCTGCAGCGCCAGCCACGAGACCGCGACGATGGACATGCCGTCGCCGAGCGCGCTGACCGCCAGCCCCGGCAGGATGCGACGCAACACCGGGTGACGCAGGACCGGTCGATACGGTGTGGAGAGCATAGCCACCACTCGATCTCATGCGGTACCGTGAAGACAAGAAGCATCGCGGTGAGCGCAATTCGCGGCGGTGAGCTATGTTGCCTGCCATGCGTGGGTGGCCCATCGGGCTGGCATTGTGGCTTCTCTTCGTGACCGCCCTGGAGGCGGCCGGTGCCGTCGCGGTCTGGCGGTTCTTCGTCGGCACCGAGCACGGCCAGCGGCTGGACTATGTCGCGATCACCGGCAACAGCATCGGCCGGGCCCACGTCGAGACCCTGGTCCATGACACCCTCAACGGCATCTCCGCGGTGTCGCTGACCGCCGCGACGATCGTGATCGGCTTCATCGCGCTGGCCCGCCGCCGGGTCGCGCTGGCCGCCGGCGCGGTCCTGCTCATCGGCGGCGCGAACGTGACCACCCAGGTGCTCAAAGCCCTCATCCACCGCCCCGAGCTGGGCATCGACGCGCAGCGCGCCGCGGCCGGCAACAGCCTGCCGAGCGGCCACGCCACCGTCGCCGCCTCGGTGGCCGTGGCCCTGGTCCTGGTGCTGCCCGCGAAGGCCCGCGGCCCGGCCGCCCTTCTCGGCGCCGTCTTCGCGGCCCTGGCCGGCGTGGCCACCCTCTCCGCGGGCTGGCACCGCCCCAGCGACGCCGTGGCCGCCCTGCTCGTCGTCGGCGCCTGGGCCGCGGCCGCGAGCCTCTTCATCGTGATCGCCCAGCGCCGCCACGGCGGCGTGAGCTACGGTTCGCCGAACACCTACACCACCGTCTTCCTGACCGTGGTCGCGCTGGGCCTGCTGGCCGGCGCCGCCCTCTGCATGCGCCTCACCGACGACGTCATCACGCGGTCCGTCCACGACCTGAGCCGCGGCCACCTCTTCGTCGCCTACGCGGGTGGCGCCCTCGGCATCGCCGGCATCGCCGCCGCGGTGGTGGCCGCGGTCCTGCTGACGGTCCACCGCGTCGTCCCTCGCCTGGTCCCGCCCGGCGACGCCGATGCCGATGCGAACGACGACGAGCCGACCACGCAGGTGATCCTCCCGGTCTGAGCACCTACGTCTGATTCGTCAGACGTTCGTCTCCGGGAGCAGGTCCGGCGCCGGATGCGGGAGCGGGTGGGCGCCCTGTGGCCGCAGGCCGTCGAAGATGATCGCCAGATAGCGGCGCCACAGGTCGGGCGGGGCACCCGGCGCGTAGCCGGCGACGTAGTTCGGTGCGCACATGAGCAGGAAGAGGTCCGTGCCCGTGATGTCGTCGCGGACGGCGCCGTGGTCGCGGGCGCGATCGACCAGCGCGTCGATGGTCGCCCGCAGCCGGTCCTGCACCTGCGACACCTGCGTGTTGGCGGAGCTCGCGCCGTGCAGGAACGACAGGTCACGCTCCTGCCGCTGCTCCGCGGCCACTTCGAGGAACTTCAGCAGCGCCTCGCCCGGGTCGCCGGCCCCCAGCAGGTGATCGCCGGTCTCGATCAACACCTCGACGCGATCGAGCACGATCGCCGCGATCAGGTCCTCCTTCGTCGCGAAGTGGCGGAACACGGTGCCCTTGCCGATGCCCGCGCGCCGGGCGATGTCGGCGATCGATGCCTCGAGACCGCGCTCGGCGAACTCGTCGGCGGCGGCCGCCAGCAGCAGGCGACGATTGCGCGCGGCGTCGGCGCGCAGCGGTCGGGTCACGCGCGCCAGCCTACCAAGTTGACCGCCCGGTCCGCTTTCGCTAACGTGACCGCATGGTCCGCTTCATGCGAGCAGTAGTAGCCCATCGATACGGCCCGCCGGAGGAATACGAGATAGCCGAGGTTGCGGTGCCCGAGCCCGGACCCGGGCAGATCCAGGTGCGCGTCGCCGCAGTGTCGATCAACCCGGTCGACGTCCGGCTGCCCGCCGGGGACTTCCGCGAGAGCGTCGACCTGCCGTTTCCGCATGTGCCGGGCAACGACTTCGCGGGCACGGTGAGCGCGGTCGGCGAGGGCGTCACCGGATACGCGGTGGGGGAGGAGATATTCGGCTTCGCCGCGCCCCGCGCGATCCGCCACATGGGCAGCTCGTCGGTGAGCACCGGCGCACTCGCGGAATACGCGGTGTTCGAGGCCGGCACGCCGTTCCTCGCGCGAAGGCCGGCCGCGCTCGACGTCGAGCAGGCGGCGGCCCTGCCCACCGTGGGGCTCGCGGTCCGGTCCATCCTGGCCTCCGCCGAGGTCAAGCCAGAGACCAGGGTCCTGGTCGTCGGCGCCACAGGAGGAGTCGGTACCGCGTTGCTGCCCGTCCTCGCCACGGCCGGCGCCCACGTCGTGGCGACCGCGCGCGAGGCCGACGCCGATCTGGTGCGCTCGTTGGGCGCCTCCGAGGTCGTCGGATACGACGACTATCCCGACGGCATCGACCTGGCGCTCAATCTGGTGCTGCCCG
Organism: Dactylosporangium sp. NPDC051484; assembly: GCF_040689395.1. NCBI lineage: Bacteria > Bacillati > Actinomycetota > Actinomycetes > Micromonosporales > Micromonosporaceae > Dactylosporangium > Dactylosporangium sp. NPDC051484. The sequence continues at coordinate 108,353 of NZ_JBFAZX010000007.1, forward strand.
GCGACCGGCTCGAGCGGCTGGTCGCGGCGGTGCGGCCGGGAGGACGCCTGCTGACGATCACGTTCCCGCCACCGGCGCCCCGCGACGAGGTCGACGTGCGACTGGTGCTCGACATGCAGGGGCGGTTCGGCGGCATGGCCGAGGTCGCGGCGGACGCGGTCGCGGGGAAGCTGCGGGCACGGATCGCCGCGCGATACGAGTTCGACGACGCCGTGCGGGCGCTGTCCGACTTCGCCACGCGGCACAAGACCGGGAAGCTGGTGGTGCGGGTGCGCTCCCGGCCGTGACCACCGTCGCCGACGCCCTCGTCGGCCTGGTTGTCCGCGACGGTGGCTTTAACGAAGGTCGACTGATTTCCACGCCGTGGGGTTGGCGGGGCGGTCGGCCCACCAGACGACGCCGGCTCGGGCGGTGATCACGCCGATGTCGGTGCCGAGCCGGCGGATGGCGCCGGCGTCGATGTCGTAGGCGACCAGGTGGACCGTCGCGCCCTGAGCCTCGGTGAAGATCTCATAGCGCCCGGCGAGCGCGTTGTCGATGGTGACGGCGGTCAGCGCACCGGGGACGCGTCGGCGTGCGGTGCCGTCGGGACGCATGACGTCGTAGATGTGCCGGTCGCCGGGCTGGACCATGGAGCGGCACCACGCCGGGGTGCAGACGACGGACTCGGCGGCGGCGCGGGTGATGATGCGCTGCTCGCCGGTCTGCGGGTTCGCGAGCACGAGCGGCGCCTGGTCGTCGACGCTGAGCAACCACGGCCAGGCGGTGTGCCGGAACCGGCCCTCGAACGAGGCGGTGGTAACCCGGCCGCCGGTGAGTGCGACGCTGCGCAGCTCGGTGCGGGCCCCGTCGTCAGGCGGGGCGGCGACCCAGTGCAGGCGGCCGTCGGCGACGACGAGGTCGTATTCGGAGTCGAAGAACACCACGGCCCCGGTGTCGGCGGTGAGGGACGCCGGTGCGGCGGAGCCGTCCAGCGGCACGCGCCACACACGCGTCTCGTAGGTGCCGTCGGGATTGGCGGCCGACTCGGCCCAGTAGAGCACGCCGTCCGTCGCGGTGAAGCCGAGGAACTGGGCGAACCGGTCCCTGGGGACGCGGCGCAATTCGCGGTCGCCGCCGCGGTCGCGCAGGATGAGCCGGTCCGCCGAGCCGTCCGGCGTGGGAGCGGCGCCGACGGAGACGGCCGCGGCGGCGTAGAACAGCGGCGTGTATTCGGCGCCGTCGGGCAGCCGCGCGGAGAACACCGCGGGCGCGGGCGGGGAGGCGGTGGCGGCGGCCGGTGTCGCCGACGGCGGGGTGTCGGGCGCCGACTCGACCGCGGCCAGCAGCCAACCGCCGGCGGCGAGCGCGACGGCTAGGGCGATCAGCGGCCGGGCCTTCTTCACCGGGGCAACCTAGCCGGAGTTGAACACCATTTCCAACTCTGCCGTGCCGCACCGGATCGCTGCGGGCGGCGCCACTGCGGCCGACCCCGCCTGCGGCAGGCGATCATCGCGTACGCCTGACGCTCAGACCGGCAGCGGCCCGGTGCCGATCCCCTTCAGCGACCCGCGGACCGGGTGGGTGCTCGCCACGACGGCGTAGCAGATGCTGACGTGCTCGCCGGCCAGCCACTCGGTCTCGTCGTCCAGGTGGGTGAACTCCACCTTCACGTCGCCGCGGCGGCGCAGCGCCGGCTCGGACAGGCCGAACAGCCCGGCGACGGCCTCCACACAGCGGGGGAGGACGTAGTCCTGCTGGGCCGCCCAGCTCGGGTACGGGCCGGGCGGCAGCCCGATGGCGCCGGCGAACTCGGCGTCGTGCGGGGCGGCGCAGTCGATGCGCCGCTGGGCGCCGGCGCGCTTGTAGAAACCTTGTGCGTCCGTCTCGACGCCGGTGCGTTTCGCGCACCGCCGGACGACGGGCGAGGTGCCGGCCGCCAGTGCGCCCTTCAGGCTGCCGGTGCGCTCCACGGCCGGGGTGTACGCATTGGTCGATTCGCCCTCGACGAGCCCGCACACGTATGTCCGGGCGCCGCCCGCCCATGCCGCGGTGGAGGGCCGGCCGATGTGGACGAACAGCCAGCCGGTGTGCCAGTCCGCGCCGGTGTACTCGCTGGCGGCCTTCCCGCAGTCGGCGTACGCGGACTGCATCGCCTTGCTGCCCCACCCGGGCGGCGAGATGTCGTCCGGGAACCGGCCGGTCTTGACCACCTCGAGTTTGTGCGGCGTGGCGCAGTCCACCTCGGTCGTCACCGGGTCGCCCTCGTCGCCGTACACCACTTTGCCGCTCGCGGTGAGGCACGACCCGGCCGCTGGCACCGGCTCGGACGGTGCCGGCTGGGCTGCCCAGCCGTTGGTGAGATCACCATCGGTACCGCTGGGTGTCGAACATCCAGCGAGCAGCGCCGCGATGGCGGCGAGAAAAGCGATGTGACGCACGAGCGCACTGTAGATCAACATCCGGCGTCGCGCCGTCCCTGGATACGCTGCCTGGCATGCTGACCCTGCAGTGGCACCGCCCGCACTGTGAGTGCGAGCCCGCGACGATCCTGGCCGCCCTGGAGCGCGTCGACGAGCGCTTCGGCGGCGCCGGGCCATATCCGCGCGCGCACGACCTGACCGACGCCCAGCTGCACGCCCTGCGCACCCGGCCGCGCGCCTGATGCGGGCGGTCGTCTTCGACTTCTTCGGCACGCTGACCGATCCGGGCGTCGAGGCGGGCCGCCGGGGCGCGGTGGCCGTCACCGCCGCCGCGCTCGGCGTGCCCGCGGACCCGTTCTGGCGGACGATGCGCGAGACGTTCACCGAGCGCATAACCGGCGTGTACGGCGATACGCGCGGCATGCTGCGCGCGATGGCCGGGCGCTGCGGGACCGAGCCGACCGCCGCGCAGCTCGACGCGGCCGTCGAGGCCCATCACGCCGGCGCGGTAGCGCTGTGGCGCCCGCGCCCCGGTGTCCTGGACGTCCTCGCCGGGCTGCGCGTCCGGGGCCTGCGCCTCGGGGTGCTCAGCGACTGCGGCGCCGAGCTGTGCCAGGGCTGGCCCGGCACCGTCTACGCCCCCTACATCGACGCCACGGTCTTCTCCTGGCAGGAGGGCGCCCGCAAGCCGGACCAGCGCCTGTACGCCACCGCGGCGCGGCGCCTGGGCGTCGACGCGGCCGAGTGCTGGTACGTCGGCGACGGCGGCAGCCGCGAGCACCAGGGCGCCCTCGCCGCGGGCATGCGACCCGTCCTCGTCACGAACGCCGGCTACCCGGGCGCCGCCCGCCACCGCGACGACCCCGACCCGTTCATCCCGCCCGCCACGATCGAGGACCTCCCCGAGTTGTACGCCATGACGGCCCAGGGCGCCGCAACGTGAGCGTTCGCCGGGTCGGCGCGGGCGGCGGCCGGTGTCGTGGATTCGCCCGGCGGCGAGCCCGGCTTCTGGTCGCCGGCCGAGGCCGGGCTGATCCGCGCCGAGGGACTGCGGGTCGTCGCGGCGATCGAGGCCGGCCGGTTTCCGTTCGACGGCACCTGGTGGGGCTTACGGCCGGATCCGGCTTGGCCGCGGCTGCCCGCGGATCCGCTGTAGCCGTTTCGGCCTCGGCCACGGCCCAGCGGAGTTAGGTTAGTGGTAGATACACCAATTTCTTCCACGACGCAAGGTCAACAAGGTCAATGACGCTGAAAAAGACAATGACGTGGGCCGCCGGCGTCTTCATCGTGTGGTTCGTGGCGTTCCGCCCGGAATCCGCGGCGAAGGTCGTCCAGGGTATCGGCACGATGATCGGCCAGGTCGGCACCGGGTTCGGCGATTTCTTCACCCGCGTGATCGGCTAGACATTTCGTTTTCTCACGGTGGCGGTTCCGGCGGATCCGGGCGCGATGTGCCCGGATCCACCGGCGCGTTCGTGCGTACCGGCGACGGGACGCACGCCGAGTCGGCCCGCCGCATCGCGGACTGGGCCAGGAGCCGGATCCGTTGCGGATGCGGGCCAGGCGCCCGCGTGCCCGGCCCGCCGCGGAGACGGTGGGCCGAGCAAGCGACCTGACGGCGCCGGGCCTACTCGAAGCGCAACCCGTCCGGGCGCATCAGCCGGAACAGCGGCGGCAGGCTGGCCGCGGTCACCAGCAGCACCACGCCGGCGGCGATGGCGCTGACCACGCCCACGCCCGGCCAGTCGAGGAGGAGATCGGCCGCGACGACGCGCAGCAGCACGGCGCCGAGGGTCAGGCCCAGCGCGGCCGCCACGACCAGGCCCAGCACGACCGGCACGGCGGTCTGCCACAGGATCGACAGCGCGATCGTGCGCCGTCGGGTGCCGAACGCCACCAGCGACGCGAGGGTCCGGCGCCGCTCCCGCAGCTGCTCCAGGGTGCCGACCAGCAGGCTCAGGCCGACCAGGAGGAGGACCACCGTCGCGCCGGCGAACAGGCCGCGGCGGATGCTCGCGAACGTGTCGTCGACGATGCGCCACCGCAGGATGCTCACGGAGGTGGTGAGCCCGAGGCCCATGGCGGCGTTGCGCAGGTGATCCGCGGCGTCCGGGTTCGCCTGGTCGAGGCCGATGTAGCTGTAGATGCGCTGGTCGGCCCTGACCGGCGGGGCCGCGCCGGGGGTGAGCAGCAGGCCTTGGTGGTCCATCCCGTACGCGTCGCGGCGCTCGCGGGCGGTTTGCAGATGCTGCGGCACGGTCCAGCGCTGGCCGTCGCGCTCGGGGTCGAAGCCGCCGAGGATCACCGTGCGCCCCGCGGTGCCGGTTGCGTCCTGGTTGCCGGGCCGCGTGAACGAGGCCGGGTCGACCGCGAACGCGTCGCCTTCGACGCAGCCGGGCAGGTCGGCGAGCCGGCGCAGGGTCTCGCAGTCGGCGACGACGATCTCGAACGAATTGGTGTCGGGCGCGTCCTCGACCCTTGCCCTGTCCTGCCGATACGAATACAGGCCGGTCACGCCGGGGGTCGTGCGCAGCACGGTGCCGACGTCGGCGGTGCCGCGCGCCGCGGCCTGCGGCGAGATGGTCACGGCCGTCACCGCCTGGACCTGGTTGACGTCCTGCTCGCTGTCCCTCGTGCTGCTGGCCTCGGCCGTGGCGAAGAGCATCTGCAGGGCGATCGTGCCGGCCGCGGCGACCGCGATGGCGTTCACGGCCCGCAGCGCGCTGTCGGAGGACAGCTGCAGCCTGCGCACCGCGAGCTGCCACGACACCGCGCCGCCGGCCCCGAGGCGGGCGACGAGCCGATCGAACAGCCACGGCAGCAGGGCGGCGACGCCGAGCAGCAGCAGGACGACACCGCCCGCGGCCTGCCAGACGTTGAGGCGCTGCACCCGTTCGCCGATGAGCGGGACCAGCAGGCCCAGGCCGGCCAGCGGCAGCAGGATCCGCCACCAGATCCGCCGCCGGGTGCGCGAGACGGCCCTGCGCACCACGCCGAGCGGCTCGACGACGACCCGGCGCAGGGCCAGCAGCGTCATGGCCAGCGCGGCCAGCGGCACGGCGACGACGATCAGCGCGGCCAGGGCGGCCGAGGGGCGGATGTCCGAGGCGAACACGCTGGTCCTGGACAGGCTGAGCCGCTCGGCGAACTGCCGGCCGACGAGGAAGAACCCGACGCCGAGCAGCACCCCGAGCGCGGCGCTGACGACCGCCTCGCCGGCGGCGACGCGGCGGGTCATCCACGTGTCGGCGCCGACGAGCCGGACCGCGGCGAGCCGCCGGTCGCGCTGCTCGCCGCCGAAGCGGGTGGCCGCCGCGACGAACATGGCTACCGGCATCAGCAGCGCCACGAAGATGACCACGACGAGCAGCAGCAGAACAGGGTGGAGCGGATCGCTCGTGCGGTGCGAGCCATACGAGGCCACCCGCATCACGCTGTGCTGGCCGTCGGCGAGGTCGCCGCGGGTGCCGTAGAAATACAGCTCGCTGGGCCCCGAGAGGCCCTCCTTGGCGATGGTGCCGGCGATCGGCTGCGGGAATCGCTGGTGCAGCAGGGCACCCTCTGGCGCGGCGAGCAGGTCGCGCAGCGCCGGGGAGACCAGGATCGTGCCGTCCGGCGGCAGCGCGGAGACCCCCGGCGGCAGCACCGGGTGCGAGCCCTCGGCGCGCAGGAACCGGCCGCTGACCAGGCGGTCGCGATACTCGCTGGTGATCGGCAGCGACAGGACGGTCGCGTCGCTCTTCGGCGGCGAATCCGCGAAGTGCACGCTGCGGGCGTCGGTGCGGGTGTGCTGGCCGTCGAGGATGCCGGGGACGGACACCGCGAGGAGCAGGACCGCCACGCCGAGCCCGACGCCGAGCGCGGTCAGCCCGGTGCGCAGCAGTCCCTCCCGGCCGCCGCTGAGCGCCAGCCGGGCGCCGAGCCCGATCTCGGCGAGCCAGCGCCGCAGGGCGCCGGGGCGCCCGTGCGATCGCGGTGGCTCGGCTGAGGGCCGGGCTGGGGGGCCGGTGTCCCGCGTCGCGGAGCCGGCCGGGAGCGCGGTCATCGGGCGCGCTCCAGGTCCAGCGCGCGGCCGTCGCGGACCACGACCTCGCGGTCGGAGTAGGCGGCGACCCGCGGCTCGTGCGTGACCAGGACGACGGCGGCGCCGCTGTCGCGGGCCGCGGTGGTGAACAGCCGCATGACGCGCTCGCCGTTGAGTGAGTCGAGCGCCCCCGTCGGCTCGTCGGCGAACACCACCCGCGCCCCGGTCACCAGCGCCCGGGCGACCGCGACCCGCTGGCCCTGGCCGCCGGAGACCTCGCCGGGCCGCTTGCCCGCCACGTCGTCGATCTCCAGCCGGGCCAGCCACTCGGCGGCGCGCCGCTCGGCGTCGCGGCGGCGCACGCCGTCCAGCCGCAGCGGCAGCGCGACATTCTCCAGGCAGGTCAGCTCGGGCACCAGCTGCCCGAACTGGAACACGAACCCGAACTCGCCGCGGCGCAGCGCGCTGCGCCGCACGTCGGAGAGGGCGGACAGCTCCTGGCCGCGATACACCACCCGGCCCGAGTCCGGCGTGATGATCCCGGCCAGGCAGTGCAGCAGCGTGGACTTGCCCGAGCCCGAGGGCCCCATCACGGCCACGATCTCGCCGGCCGCGACCGACATCGACGCGCCGGCCAGCGCCGGTGTCGCCCCGAACGACTTGTGCAGATCCTCGGCGAACAACAGCGCGGTCATCGGCGCACCAGCCCGGCGAGCTCGTCGAGGCGGGCCGCGGTGAGCTCCAGCCAGCGCAGGTCGGCCTCCAGGTGGAACAGCGCGTGGTCGCAGATGAGCTGGTCGGACAGGTCGCCGCTGACCTTGCGCCGGGTCAGCTCGCGCATCATGCGCAGGTGCTCGGCGCGCTGGACGTCCAGCACCTCGGCGGCCGGGCGGCCGGTGGACAGGGCGAGCACGACCTTCATGTAGAGGGTGCTCTGCAGGTAGGGCTCGGGCTTCTCCGGCTGTGCGAGCCAGCGCTCGACGTCGGCGACTCCCGCGTCGGTGATCGCATAGCGCTTGCGGTCGGGCCCCTCGCCCGGCTCGACGCTGTCGACGGTGACCAGGCCGTGCTTGAGCAGGCGGGACAGGGTCGCGTAGACCTGCCCGTAGGCGAGCGGGCGATCGGCGCCGAAGCGCTCGTCATAGGCCCGCTTCAGGTCGTAGCCGTGGCGCGGTCGGGCTTCGAGCAGCCCCAGGAACGCTTGAGCGATGGACATGCCGGCCACTCTACTCGACAGGTATACATGCTGTGTATACCTGTCGCGTATACGGCTTGGACGGTGGCCCTCCGCGGCTCGGGCCTCCTCGGTGGTCTCGGCCTGATGCATGCCTTATGCAGGCATATGCGCGTCCCGCAGTACCAAATGAACTCCTGCAGTTGTAGGAGTTTTTGTGCCAAACAGTGGCGTCTTGTGTGGGACAGGTCACATTGGCGGCTTTTGGCCCTTTTCCGGCGGCTTGTCGACCGCTAGGTTCCTCGGGACGCGCCGCAATCACCCGGTAATCACCCGATTTCTGTGTATGGGCGCGTGTCCCTGACCCCGACCGACGAGGAGAGCTGTGCGCCTGCCCGCGTTTTTGCTTTCACGCAAGGCCCGCCTTGCCGCCGTCGCCGCGATCGTGGCTGTTCCCGCGGTGACCCTGCCCATCGTGTTCTCCGGACACGATGGCGCCCTGCCCGTTGCCGGCGGTGCCGACAGCGCGTATGCGTTCCCGGCCACCCCCGACCACATTCCGGACACCCCCGTGCGGGTCAACCAGGTCGGCTACCTGCCGGACGGCCCGAAGCGGGCCACCGTGATCTCGGACTCGACCACGCCCCTGCCGTGGCAGCTCAAGGACAAGGCCGGCAAGGTCGTCGCGTCCGGAGAGTCGCAGCCGAGGGGCATGGACCCCAGCTCGGGCCAGAACACGCACGTGGTCGACTTCAGCGAGTACCACGGGACCGGGCACACCTACACCCTGGAGGTCGACGGCAAGGCCAGCCTGCCCTTCGACCTGGACCCGAAGGCGTACAAACAGCTGAGCGTCGACTCGCTCTCCTTCTTCTACCCGCAGCGCAGCGGCATCGCGATCTCCGACAAGATCGCCCCGGGCTACGGCCGCGCGGCCGGCCACACCGCTGACACCCACAACGGCGGCGACACCAAGGTCCCGTGCCAGCCGGGCGTGTGCGACTACACCCTCGACGTGACCGGCGGCTGGTACGACGCCGGCGACCACGGCAAGTACGTCGTCAACGGCGGCATCTCCGTCGCCCAGCTCATGAGCCTCTACGAGCGCTCGCCGAAGGCCTCGAAGGCCCGCGCCCTGCGCCTGCCCGAGACCGGCGGCAAGACCCCCGACGTGCTCGCGGAAGCGCGCTGGGAGCTCGACTTCCTGACCAAGATGCAGGTCCCGGCCGGGCAGCCGCTGGCCGGCATGGCCCATCACAAGATCCACGACGCGGCCTGGACCGGGCTGCCGACCGACCCGGCGGCTGACACCCAGCAGCGGGAGCTGCACGCCCCGTCGACCGCGGCCACGCTCAACCTGGCCGCCGCGGCCGCGCAGGGCGCCCGGGTGTTCGAGCCGTACGACAGTGCCTACGCCGAGAAGCTGCTCAAGGTGGCGAAGACCGCGTACGCGGCGGCGCTGGAGCACCCGACGATGTACGCGCCGGACTCGGACTCCACCGGCGGTGGCGCCTACGGCGACAGCGACGTCAGCGACGAGTTCTACTGGGCGGCGGCCGAGCTGTACATCACCACCGGCGACAAGCGCTACGCCACCGACGTGACGGCCTCGCCGCTGCACAAGGCCGACGTGTTCTCCCGGGCCTTCGACTGGCAGAACACCGCGGCGCTCGGCCGGCTCGACCTCGCGACCGTGGACAACAAGCTGCCCGACCGCGACCGGGTGCGTCAGTCCGTCGTCGAGGGCGCCGACCGCTTCCTGAAGACCATGGACGGTCAGGCCTACGGCCAGCCGTACGCGCCCGAGGGCGGGTACGACTGGGCCTCCAACAGCCAGATCCTCAACAATCTGGCCGTCGTCGCCACCGCGTTCGAGATCACCGGCAAGGACCGGTACCGCGACGGCGTGGTGTCCGGCATGGACTACATCCTCGGCCGCAACGCGCTGAACCAGTCCTACGTCACCGGCTACGGCGAGAAGGCGTCGAAGAACCAGCACAGCCGCTGGTACGCCCACCAGCTCGACCCGAAGCTGCCGAACCCGCCGCGCGGCACCCTCGCCGGCGGCCCGAACTCGCAGCTGCAGGACGAGGTCGCGAGTGCGGCGCTGAAGGGCTGCAAGCCGCAGCTGTGCTACATGGACGACATCCAGTCGTGGTCGACGAACGAGCTGACCATCAACTGGAACGCCTCACTGGCGTGGGTCTCGTCGTTCGTGGCGGATCAGCACTGATCCGAGAGCAGGTCTGAGGACAGGGAATGGGGCGGCCACCGGTCGCCCCATTCCGCGTCCCGGGCCGCCTTGTACAGCGGACCCTCCCGCTTGGACACCAGTGCCGGGCCGACGGCGGTGTCGCCTCCGCACACCTGCAGGGTGACCAGCCCCTTACGGAACGCTGGGTGCCGCACGATCCGGCCCCCGGCGCCGGGCGCGCGGTCCGCCGCCGTGAACTCCCGGGTGGCCGCGACGAACGCGAACTTCTCGTCCTCGTAGCCCAGGCTCGCGTCCTTGAGCCGGCGGTGCAGCGCGGAGCGGTTGACCCGGGCGGCGAAGTGGCACCAGTCCCTGCCCCGCATGCCGCAGCCGACCTGGTGCGGGCAGGGCGCGGCGATGTGCCAGCCATCGGCCAGCAGCACCTCGCGGGCCGCCAGGATCCGGCGGTACCCCGGCGGCGTCCCGGGCTCGACGAGCACCACGGCGACGGCGGCGGCCGAGCTCGCCCGCGCGACGAGGTCGCGCTGGCGCTCCTCGTCCAGCTCGGTGAGCACGTAGGACGCGGTGACGAGGTCGGCCGCGGGCACGTCCTCGCCGAGCTGCCACGGCTGCCAGGCGATGTCCTGGTCCTTCGCGATCCGCGCGCCGAGCTTCAGCGCCTCCGGCACCTGGTCCAGCACCGTGGCCGCGATCGGGCCGTAGACGTCGCGGGCCGCCCACACCGCCGCGCCGGTGCCGCCGCCGAGGTCGACGACGCTGCGCGGGGCGATCCCCGGCAGCTGACGCAGGGCCGCCGTGACCGCGGCGTGCGTGGCCGGCATGCGATAGGCGGCGTACGCGGTGGCGTCGACCATGTCGCGCAGCAGCGGCTCGCCCGCAGGCAGGCCGCTGCGGTAGTCGGTGATGAGCCGGCGCACCGAGTCGGCCAGGCGGGCCGGTGCGACGTCCTGCAGTACCGCGTCCAGGGCTTCCCGCAGCTCAGGCACGGTGCCGCCGGTCGGGCGGGCGGATGACGCTCAGATGCAGCACCCGCACATCATCGCGGAGCCGCTGGCGCGGGCACCGGGCGGTAGCCGTCGAATGTGACCTCGAGCGTCGCCTCGCCGTGCGTGAGGCCGGGCAGGGCGCGTTCCAGCGCCGTCGTCCGCGCCGCCGGGACCAGGCCACCGACCGTGAACCGGGGCCCCTCGACCGCCGGTGGATCCGGGATCGCGGCAAACCTGGGCAGCGCCCCGAGTGTTGCGGCGAGGGCGTCGGCCGGACCCTCGATCGCGAAGCGGTGCACCGGCTCGCACACCACCGTCCCGGCCTCGCGCAGCGCCCGTGCGAGCAGTTCCGGCACGAGCCGCTTGAAGTCGCCGGCGGTGCTGCTCGGCGCGGAGTACCCGCATCGGGTCACGGTCACCCGCGCGTCGCCGACGTCCCAGCCGCGCCGGCCGCCGCGGGTGAACGCGTCGCGGACGTAGCGCGTGACGGCGTCCTGGAAGGCGGCGACGGTCTTGTAGACGTACATCGGGATGTGCTCCACGGGCACGGCGAACGCGACCTCCAGCCCCTCACCGGGCTCGACGAGCAGTTCGAGGGTGGCCTGGTGCGGGTTGCCGTCACGGCCGATGACCGCGCCCGCGCGGCCCGTGCCCGCCGGGCGCTCCCGGTGGATGGTGACGGTCTCGCCGGGCGGATCGGCGACACGATCGGCGCGGAACACGAGACGACCGCTAGGCCTCGCACGCCGTGCAGGCGGCCGATCTCGCCCGCGCGGACGCGGTCCCGGCGGCCGTCGTCGATGGCCGTCACCTTCTCATCGTCGATGCGGTCGCGGACCCGCACGGTGCCGCTGAACATCCGGACATGTGCCGCGTGATCGCGGTCGATCTTGAAGACGGTGCCGTGCAGCGGCCCGCCGGGGTCCCCGGCCGCCCTCGGCAGGTGTGCGGCGATGCCCGCGGTCAGCTCGGCGATGCCCGCGCCGGTGATCGCCGATCCCCGGTACGCGGGTCGTATCCGCGCCCGCGCCGTGAGCCGGCCGAGGACGCCGGCCGGGACGGGTTCGCCGGCGAGGTAGGCGGCGAGGGCCTCGTCGTCGTGCTCGGCGAGCGCCTCGTCATGGTCGCGCCACAGGGGCACCGCGGCCGGGATCGGGGCGATCGCCCGGTCCGGGTCGGCGCCGGTGCGGTCGGTCTTGTTGACGAACAGCAGCGTCGGCACGCGTAGCCGGTCGAGGGTGCGCAGCAGGACGCGGGTCTGCGCCTGGACGCCCTCGACGGCCGAGATCACCAGGACCGCACCGTCGAGCACGCGCAGGGCACGCTCGACCTCGGCGATGAAGTCCGGGTGACCGGGCGTGTCGATGAGGTTGACGGTCAGCGCGCCGATGCCGAACGTGGCGACGGCGGTCTTGATGGTGATGCCGCGGCGTCGCTCCAGCTCCAGCGTGTCGGTCTGGGTGCTGCCGGCGTCGACACTGCCGAGGCGGTCGATGACACCGGCGTCGAACAGGAGACGCTCGGTCAGGCTGGTCTTACCGGCGTCGACGTGCGCGACGATGCCGAGATTGAGGATGCTCAACGCGTGTCAGGTCCTTCGCGGGCGAGGTGGACTGCGGCCGGGACGTGACACCTGCGCGCATGGTTCCCTCTCGTTCGCGATGACCTGGTGCTTCGAATGTACCCGGGCGGGCATCCGATTTTTTTGTCGTACCCCGTCACTAGGCTGTCGCCGACCCCCTCAACGGAGAAAGGCTCGGCCGATGCCGCAGACGACATACCTGGAGCTGTCCGAGGACACCGGGAGCGCGCACAAGTTCTACGAGGTCACCGTTGACGGCAATCAGATGTCGATCCGTTACGGGCGCATCGGCGACACGGGCCAGACGAAGACGACGAGCTATGCCGACGAGGCGAAGGCGCTGGCCGACGCCGCGAAGAAGATCGGCGAGAAGGTGCGCAAGGGTTACGCGCCGGCCGTTGCGGGGCAGCGCGCGCCCCGCTCGGGGACCCGGCGCCAGATCGTCAGCCAGCGCTCGACGGCGAAGACGGCGCCGGTGCTGTGGAAATACCGTTCGGGAGCCCCCGCGTTCGGCATCTTCATCGACGACGACGTGTGCATGGTCGGCAACGAGAGCGGCACGATCACGGTCCTGCGCCACGACGCCACGGTCGAGCGGCAGTTCCAGCTGCCCGACGGCGTCAAGTGCATCGTCGCCGACGACGCCTGGATCTACGCCGGCTGCGACGACGGCAACGTCTACGACCTGTCCGGCAAGGTGCCGCGGCTGGCCTACGCGATCGCGCCCGACATCGACATCTACTGGCTGGACATCCACGACGGCGTCCTGGGCGTCTCCGACGCCAAGGGCGGCGTGTGCAGCATCGACCACGAGGACGAGTTCCTGTGGCGGCGGCAGGGCCGTGGCGCCTCCGGCTGGATGGTGCGCTGCGACGCCACCGCCGTCTATCACGGCCACAGCAGGGGCGTGACCAGCTACGACTGGCGCACTGGCGAGGAGCGCTGGCACCAGAGCACCACCGGGGCGGTGCTGTTCGGCTGGCAGGAGCGCGACAAGGTCTACGCGGGCATGTCGTCCAACTCGGTGCTGGAGTTCACCAAGGACGGCCGCCCCGGGGTCACCTACCGCTGCGACGACACGGTCTTCTCCAACGCCACCGCCCCCGACGGCCGCTACGTCTTCGCCGGCGACCACCGCTCGTCGGTCTACTGCTTCGCCGCCGACGGCCAGCGCCTGTGGAAGCTCGGCACGGGCTGCGGCAGTGCCTATTCGATGCAGTATCACGACGAGAAGCTCTACATCGTCACCACCGACGGCTCGCTGGCCTGCATCGACGCGAGCGAGGAGGCGGTGCGCGCCGCCGAGCAGGGCGTCGTGCCGCAGTACGTGGACGTGAAGGCCCCGCCGCGCATGGACCGCGTGGCCCCGTCGACCACGGTCGAGATCGCCACTGATCCGTCGGAGGGCATCGTCGTCGAGTGCGTGGAGGAGGGCGGCCGGCTTCGGATCCGGGTGGTGAGCGCCGGCTACCACCGCGATTGGCAGGTCCAGTTCCCGAAGGGCATCCGCGAGCCCAACGCCCGCTACGTGGTCACCGAAGTCCGCGAGGCCACCCGCGGCGGCTTCTACCGGGCCCTGGGCGACATCCGCCGCCTGGTCTGACGATGACGCGGCCCTGAGCCGTGTTCGCAACGACCGCTGACTGAGGGAGCTGACCGCTGAGGATGGGCACTGTGGAGACGAGGCAAGCAGCCGGGGTGCTCAGCGAGGCACGGCGGGTCGTCGTGTTCACCGGGGCCGGCATGTCCGCTGAGAGCGGCGTGCCCACGTTCCGGGACGCTCTGACCGGCCTGTGGGCGCGCTTCGACGCCGAGCGGCTCGCCACCCCGGAGGCGTTCCACGCCGACCCGGACCTGGTGTGGGGGTGGTATGAGTGGCGGCGCGCGCGGGTGAGGCGGGCCGAGCCCAACCCGGGCCATCTGGCCGTCGCCGCCATCGAGGCGCGGGTCCCCGCCATCACCGTCGTCACCCAGAACGTCGACGACTTGCACGAGCGGGCCGGCAGCCAGGCGCCGATCCACCTCCACGGCAGCCTGTTCGCGCCCCGCTGCGCCGGGACGGGTGCCCACCCGGCGACGTTCCCGGACGTCGAGGCCGCGATGGCGGCGGAGGGCGGCCGGATCCCGCCGCCGCGCTGCGCGTCCTGCGGGGCGCTCGTGCGACCGGGCGTGGTGTGGTTCGGCGAGACGCTGCCCGAGGCCGGCCTGACCGCGGCCGTCGAGGCCGCCGCCTCGTGCGACGTGCTGCTGACGGTCGGCACCTCCGGCGTCGTCCACCCCGCCGCCGAGATCCCCCGGATCGCCGCCGGCGCGGGCGCCACCGTGATCCAGATCAACCCGGAGCCGACCCCTCTCGACCGCGTCGCCACCCTCAACCTGCGCGGGCCGGCGGCGAAGGTGCTCCCTGCGGTGGTCGCGGCGGCGTGGCCCGGCGTGTCAGCGTGACCGTGCGGCCGCACGGTTGCCAGCGGGTGGTGTACTGGACGGATGACGTGGGCGCGGCCGGTGGGCATCGGGTTTCTCGTGTTGGCGGTGATCGCCGGGAGCGCCGTGCGGGTGGAGATCGGGCACGAGACGACCTCCTGGCTGCTCATCACCGTCTATGTGGTGCTCGGGCTGGTCGCCACGCTCATCGGGGCCGGGTTGATAGTCATCGCGGGGCGGCTCGACAGGCAGCGGTGACCACGGGCGGCCCTGCGGTCACGGCGACGGCTCGACCACCCCGGCGGCCGGTTCGGTAGGCGCGGTGCGGTCGGCCAGCGCGCCGGCCGGGTCGAGGTAGGTGGCGGCGATCAGGGCGATCCACCGGTATACGGCGTCCTCGTTGTCCGCGAGGGGGCCCGGCACGTAGTGCGGCGAGCTCAGGCCGCGCTGCACCGACTCGCACGCCGCCCAGTCCTGGCGGTTGGTGAGGTCCCAGAACTCGACCGCGTAGGTCGGGTCGACGGCCGGGTGGGGGAAGTACCAGCTGCATTCGACGTCGGTCAGGCCCGGCGCGACGGGCGTGAGCCGGTGCGTCATGACGTAGTCCGGGTGGGCGGAGATCAGCAGGTTGGGCAAGAGCGCGACGTACAGGATGGTGCGGCGCGGCGCCCCGTTGATGAACGTGCCGGCGCTGCGGCCGTCGAACGACATCGTCTCGGCGTGCTCGCGCAGGTCCATCGTGCCGCCGACCCACGCGCCAGGCAGCGACCAGTTGTCGCCCGAGGTGGGCGGGGAGACGCGACACAGCTCGGGGTGGATGAGCGGGCAGTGGTAGCACTCCTGGTAGTTCTCGACGATCGCCTTCCAGTTCGCCTCGACGCGGTAGGCGTGCCGCGCGCCGAGGTGGAGGGAGTCCGTCCGGTACGGGCGGAGCAGCCCGTCCAGCGCGCCGGCGTAGGCGTCGAAGGCCGGCGCGGGGGAGCCCGCGTTGACCAGCAGCCAGCCCTGCCACGTCACGGCCGGCAGTTCGACGAGGCCGAGCGCGTCCGGGTCGAAGCCGGTCACGCCGGTCATGTGCGGGGCGGTGGTCAGCTTCCCGTCGAGCCGGTACGCCCAGCCGTGGTAGGGGCAGACGGCGGCCGGGCGCTGCGCCGACTCGCCGTCGGCGAGCAACTCGTGGCCGCGGTGCCGGCAGACGTTGGCGAAGGCGCGCGCCCGGCCGCCGGCGAACGTCAGCAGGACACCGACGTCGCCGGCGGTGACCGCCCGCTGGGTGCAGCCCTCGGACAGCTCGTCGAGGCGGCCGAGGCACGTCCAGGCCCCGGCGAACAGGTGGCGCCGCTCCCAGGCGAGCACCGCGGCGTCGGTGTAGGCCGCCGCTGGCAGCGTCCGGGACGAACCGAACGGTCGCAGCGCTGGCTCGATACCGGCCGGATCCAGCGGTGCCGCCTGAAAGTCCGTCATGCCTTCCCAGGATGCCCGCACGCCTGACGCGGCGCCACCGTCGCGTGCGGCCGGCGCAGCGGGGATCACCGGTTGGTGCGGTCAGGACGCCAGGTGGCCGTCCTGGAAGATCCAGGCGGGCCGGCCGGCGGGCGCCGCGCGGTCAGGACGGCAGGGGACGGCGGCCGGCGAAGCCGAGGTCGGCCCGGTGGTACCAGGCCAGCTCGTCATCGCCCTCCAGCCAGCACAGCAACACCTCGTCGCCGTGCAGCTCGGCCGGGAAGTCCAGCAGCAGCGGGGCGAGGCCCTTGAGGTGGGCGCCGGTGTCGCGGATCACGGTGACGAGCTCGTCCAGCAGCGCCTCGGCGGCCTTGAGCTCCGGCATCGCGCCCAGCGCGGTCGGCGGCCCGCCCGGACTCAGCGCCGCGGCCAGCTCGGCGGCGTCGGCGCGCACGGCGACGAGCCGGTCGAGGGCCGGGCGGAGCCGGGCCAGCTCCGCGCGGGCTTGGGGGACGGTGAACAGCACCATGCCGATCAGCGTGCCACCAAGGCGCGCCTGGCCGAGCGCGGGGGATGAATCCGGCGCCGGGGCAGCCCAATGACGTTCGCGGATGCCATGATGTGTCTCGATGGTCGGCAACCGGGGGAGGAAGGGACCGCTGCACCCATGGCGCGGTTCGAGGCGGCGATGTCGGTCGACGGGCAGCGGGCGGACGTCGTGCTGTGCGGCGACTGCGACCTCGCGGCGCGCGACGAATGCACGACGGCGCTCATGACCGTGGTGGCGACTGCGACCTCGCGGCGGCGTTCATGACCGCGGTGCGGGCCGCGCCGACCGTGGTCGTCGACCTCGCCCGACTGACGTTCCTGGACTCAAGCGGCGTGCACGCGCTGGTCACCGCCCATCGCACGGCCCCGCAGCGCGCCGGCCGGCTCAACGTCGGCGACGCCGGCGGGATGGTCGCGCAGGTGCTGAAGGTTTCCGGCGTCGGCGAACGGCAGCAGCCACGCAACGGCGGGTGCGATGACTGAGCGAGCGCCCGGTCGCGTCGAGTCGATCGTCTACACGCTGGTGTCCGACCTGGCGGCGGTGCGCGCGTTCGTGAGCGCGCGGGCGATCGCGCTCGGGCTGCCCCCGGCCCGGGCCGATCTGCTGACGCTCGCGGTGAACGAGCTCGCGACCAACACGCTGCAGCACACGCAGGAGGGCGGTCAGGTCCACCTGTGGGCCGAGTCCGGCCAGATCGTCTGCGACGTCGTGGACCAGGGACCGATGCGATCGTTCGGCCGCGAGATGCCCGCCGCCGAGTCGCCGCACGGTCGCGGCCTGGCCATCGTCGAGCTGGTGTGCGACCACGTCGTGGCCTTCGCCAGTGCCCACGGCACCGTCGTGCGATTGCGCCTCGGCCTTGCCTAAAGCAGTGGACCGTCGACCACGGACGGGTAGAGCCGGCTGAGCACCCTGCCAAACGCGTTCGGTGCCGTGGTCGCGGACGTCCGTGCCGGCGTCGCTGGTGGGGGGCCTCCAGGCGGGAGTCGGTGATCCGCCCGCAGGCGTCGCGGACCGGGCGTAGCCGGCTGCAGCCCGCCGGCGCGACGCGTAGCCAGCCGCAGCTCGCCGGCACGACCGAAAAGGATCTCCCGCACGACCGCCGTGATCGCGTCGGCGCCGTCTGCCCTGCTCGGCAGTCTATTGTGCCCTCGTGAAACCCAGTTCCCGAGTCACCATCCGTGACGTAGCCGCAACGGCCGGTGTCTCGGTCGCGACGGTGTCCAAGGTCCTCAACGCCCGCTACGGCGTCTCCGCGGCCACGAGCGCACACGTCCAGGCGGTGATCCGTGAGCTTGGCTATGAGGCGAGCCTGGTCGCGCAGAGCCTACGCAACCACAAGACCAACGTGATCGGCATCCTGGTCGCCGACCTGGAGCCGTTCTCGACGGAACTGCTCAAGGGCGCGGCCAAGGCGATCAAGGGCACCGGGTACGAGCTGGTCGTCTACTCGGCCGGCGGTCGCACCGTCGATCACGCGGGATGGGAGCAGCGGTACCTCTCGCGCCTGTCCGGCACCCTCGTGGACGGCGCGGTGCTGGTCACGCCCACCGCCGTCGAGCTGGACTTCGGCTCGGCGGTGGTCGCCGTCGACCCGCACAACGGGCCGACCGGGCTGCCCACGGTGGACTCCGACAACCTGCTCGGCGCGCGCACCGCCGTGCGGCACCTGATCGAGCTGGGGCACCGGCGCATCGCCCTCATCGGGGGGCGTCCGGACCTGGAGTCGGCCAGGCTGCGTGAGCAGGGCTACCGCGAGGAGTTGCGCGAGGCCGGGATCCCGGTCGACCCGGGCCACATCCAGGCCGGTAACTACGAACCCGACGAATCCGCCGCGGCGGCGCGGCGGCTGCTGGAGTCGCCGGACCGGCCAACGGCGCTGTTCGCCGCGAACGACATCTCGGCGATCGCGGCGGTCGAGGGCGCGGTCGCGATGGGGCTGCGGGTGCCGCAGGACCTGTCGGTCGTGGGCTTCGACAACGTGCCGGAGGCCGCCCTGGCCAGCCCGTCGCTGACCACCGTGGAGCAGCCGATCCACGAGATGGGGCACCGCGCGATCGACCTGCTCATCCAGCTGATGCACGGCGAACAGGTGGACAGCACCCACATCCGGCTCGCGACGCGGCTCGTGGTGCGGCAGTCGACCGCGCGGTGTGACGACCCGTCGCCGGCCCGGGTTCCGACGCCCCGACCTCGGTGACTATGCGACTCGCGCGTTTCGTGAACAGAGCGAACCAGCGTGACCGTCCACGCCGTGCCGCCGCTCGGCGCCGTGCCGCCGCTCGGCGCCGTGCCGCCGCTCGGCGCCGGGGCTGGCGCACGGGTCGGCGTTTACTGGATTGCGGATAATCGGTAATCAAGCATCAGTAATGCCGGCTCGGGTGTGGCGTGGTGTGGCCGGCGAGGGCGGCCACGAAGGCGTCCGGCCGCGGATCGTGGCGCAGCAGCGAGCGCTGCCGCTCCGCGCCGGTGCCGTGGCGGCCCAGCCATCCGAGCCGGCGGTGCACGGCGACCGCGTCGCCGGACTCCTCGAGGGCCGGCGTCACCTTGCGCAGCAGCACGCGCAGCTGGTCGGCGATCGCGACCGGGGGCCGGCCGGGCAGCCGCGGCCCACGCCCCACCAGTCCGTGCCGCGCCGCGGCGGCCAGGTCATGTTCGACCTCGACCGCCGACGGCGTCGTCTCGGCGATCCGGCCTCGCCGGATGTCGTCGATGAGGGTGGCGACGAGTGCCCGCACGATGCCGGCGAACAGTACGGTGTCGTGCACGCTCAGGCAGGTGTCGGCGATGCGGACCTCGATCGTGGGGTATCGCCCGGACAGGCGCGCCAGCAGGTGCACGCCGCCGATGTCGAGCGCGGTGCCGCCGGAGATGAGCGCCTCGATCGCTCGATCGTAGTCCCGGGCGTCGGCCCAGACCTCCGGGGCGCGAAACGTCGGCCAGTGGCGGCGCGCCTCGTAGCGGAAGCTGCCGTACCCGCTGTCGGCGCCGTCCGCGCACGGTGAGTTCGCGGTGAGCGCGAGGAGGGGCGCCAGCCAGGGTCGAAGGCGGCCCAGGACACCGACCGCCAGGTCACGGTCGGCTACGCCGACGTGGACGTGGCAGCCGCAGGTCCCGGCGGCTGCCGCGGTCGCGCCGGGAAACCGGTCGGCGAGCCGCCGGTACCGTGGATCGTCGGTCAACGTCTCCAGCGGCCCGCGCCGGAAGGGCGGCGCCCCGGCCGCGACGAGTCGTGCCCCGGCCAGCTCGGCGGCGCGCGCGGCAGTCCGCCGGAGCTCGTCGAGCTCGTCGTGGAGGTGGTCGAGGCGGGTGTGCACGCCGCTGACGGTCTCGAGCTGATAAGCCGTGTACTCGTGCCTGACCCGGTCGTCGCCGTCGGTGACGCCGAGCACGCCGGCCGACACCGGCGCCACGGCGCCGTCAGGCTCCAGGAGCAGGAACTCCTCTTCGACTCCTACGGTGAGCATCGCCGCCTCCCTCCACGGAAATTTGCCTGGACGGGTGAAGCGTCACCCCGCGTCGCGTCGCCGCACGTCATCCCGGACGGGTGACCGCCCGCACGCACGGTGCGCCGGCAACCGCACCGGGTCACTGCCCCGCTCCGCCGACCGATCGCCGCCGACGAGGGCGCCTGCCTCCTCGAGGTCGCTGGCCGGTCACCGTGCGTCTGGCTGGGCCGGTCATCGTGCGTCTGGCTGGCCCGGTCGCCGTGCACTGGGACGTGTCGCAGGTCATTCCCGGCCTGGGCGACGTCATCCCTCGCGGGTGAGTGGCCACCGTTCACCGGCACCGACCATCGGGTGAGGAGGTGCGACATGTGCCGATGGCTCGCGTATTCCGGGTCGCCGATTCTGCTTGAGGAACTGCTCTACAAGCCCGAGCACTCGCTGATCGACCAGAGCATGCACTCGAAGCTCGGGGTGGGCACGACGAACGGTGACGGGTTCGGCGTCGGGTGGTACACGCCGGACGGGCCGGTCGAGCCGACGCTGTTTCGCGGCACGGGTCCGGCGTGGGGGGACGAGAACCTGCGCGAGATCGCCCACTCGGTGCGGTCCGGGCTGTTCCTCGCCCACATCCGGGCGAGCACTGGCACGCCGGTGCAGCAGACGAACTGCCATCCGTTCCGCTACGGCCGCTGGCTGTGGCTGCACAACGGACGGATCCGCGGATTCTCCCAGCTCAAGCGCGCGCTCACGCTCGCCGTCGATCCGGAGCTCTTCAACTGCATCGGCGGGTCCACCGACTCCGAGCTGATGTTCTATCTCGCGCTCACCTACGGCCTGGAGAAGGACGCCGTCGCCGCCGTGGAGCGCATGGTCGGCTTCGTCGAGCAGGTGGGCCGGCGGCACGGGATCGACAATCCGATGCAGATGACGGTGGCCGTCTCCGACGGCGAGCGGCTCTGGTCGTTCCGCTACTCCAGCGAGGGCCAGAGCCGATCCCTGTACTGCAGCACGGCCGTCGACACGCTGCGCACCATGTACCCGGACAACCCGGTGCTGCAGCACGTGTCGGAGGAGACGCGCATCGTGGTCTCCGAACCGCTCGGTGGGCTGGTCGGGGCCTGGCAGCCGGTCGCCGAGTCGAGCTACGAACTGGTGAAGCCCGGCGTCGACGTGGCCGGCCCGTTCCAGCCCGAACCGCGCTGACGAGCGGGTATCGCGACGGCCGTTGTGTCACAGGCGGATCGTCCCGGCGGTTGTCGAGCAGCGTGACGAGGGCGGAAGAGGCACAATGAACACGACGGGATAGACGGGGTCGAGGGCCGGCTCTGCCACTCCGCCATGCCGTCCGTCACCTTGTCGGTGATCGTGGAGATCGTCTGCTTGGACACCTTGGTGCCGTACACCTCGGCCAGGTGCGCGGCGATCTCACCATGGGTGAGGCCCTTGGCCGACAACGACGGCACCAGATCGTCCACCCCGGACAGCCGCCGCTGGCGCTTGCGCACGATCTGCGGTTCGAACGTGCCGGCCACGTCCCACGGCACCCGGACCTCGACCGGCCCGACATCGGTCAGCACAGTCTTGGCCCGCGTTCGCCGTCTACAACCCCGGCTCGAAGAGCCGCACCTGGCAGGTCGAGGCGGCCAAGGAGGTGCTGCTGCGGCACCGGGCCGCGGACACCCCGGCGGTGCTCGGCCGCGACGTCGGCGGCGCGGGGGAGCGGGTCAGGGTCGTGCGCCTCGCCGACCTCGACCCCGCCGAGGTCGACATGCGGACGCTGCTCATCGTCGGCTCCTCGCAGACCCGTGCCGTGGACCGCGGCGACGGCGTCCCGGTCGTCTACACGCCGTGCCGCTACCCCTGACCGGCTGGCGCCTTCGTCAGGTACAGCGACAGGATCTCCGGCAGCGGCGCGACCCCGGGCCCGCCGGCCTCGACCCATGCGGTCAGGTCGCCGATGACGGCGTCGTCGAGCAGGTAGCCGAGCCAGACGGGCCGGGCGCCGGCCCGTCTGGCGGCGGGCGTGGGGTGCACGACGACGATGTTGGACCGCTCGCACGCGTCGAGGCACCCGCTGACCCGCACCCCCGCCTGCCCGAGCGCCGCCCGTAGCCGGGCCACCTGCCCGGCGTGGTCCACGTCCGGGTGCTTGCGGGGCGAGCCGCAGCAGCAGTCCCGGCACACGGTCACCAGCGGTTGATCCATTTCCCGAGCCTATGCCAGCGCCCCCGTTGTCCTATAGTATTACTGTCGTAGGACAACAGAGAGGCAGGCCGGCGTGATCGAGTTTGTGCTAGACGGCCGGTCGAAGGTCAACACCTACGTGCAGCTCGTCCAGCAGGTCAAACAGGCCCTGCGGGTCGGGCTGCTGGTGCCCGGCGACCGGCTGCCGAAGGTCCGCGACGTCGCGCAGTCCCTGGCCATCAACCCGAACACGGTCCTGAAGGCCTACCGGGAGCTGGAGCTCGAAGGGCTCGCCGAGGGGCGGCCGGGGGTCGGCACGTTCGTCACCGGCACCCTCGCCGGCGACTCCCTCGCCAACCAGGCCGACCTGCGCGCCGAGCTGCTCGAGTGGCTGCGCCGGGCTCAGGCGGCGGGCCTGAGCGACGAGGACGTCACCGCGCTCGTCGACACCACGATCCGCGCCGCGCGGCAGGCCGACGCCCTGCTGGAGGAGCTGGCATGAGAGGACACGAGATGGAGCACGTGCTGGAGGCCGACGGGCTCGGCAAGCGGTACGGGGCACGCTGGGCGCTGCGGGACTGCACCCTGCGGCTGCCGGCCGGCCGGGTTGCCGCGCTGGTCGGGCCCAACGGATCCGGCAAGTCCACGCTGCTACACCTGGCCGTCGGCCTGCTGCGCCCCGACGCCGGCGCGGTGCGGGTCTTCGGCAACACGCCGTATGAGAACACCGCCGCCCTCGCCGACATCGGCTTCGTTGCCCAGGACACCCCGCTCTACCGCGACTTCACCGCCAACGACCTCGTCACCATGGCCGGCAAGGTCAACCGGCGGTGGGACGCCACGCTCGCCCGGACCCGGCTCGCCCAGGCCGGCATCCCGCCCCGGATCCCGGTCGGCAAGCTCTCCGGCGGCCAGCGCGCCCAGGTCGCCCTCGCCCTGGCCCTCGCCAAGCGGCCCCGGCTGCTGCTGCTCGACGAGCCCGTCGCCAGCCTCGACCCCGTCGCGCGGCGCGAGTTCCTGCGGACGCTGATGGGCGGCGTCGCCGAGTCCGGCACGACCGTGCTGCTCTCCTCGCACATCCTCGCCGACCTCGAGCACTCCTGCGACCACCTCGTCGTGCTCAGCTCCGGCGCCGTGCAGCTGTCCGGCGCCGTCGACGACATCGTCGGCGAGCACCGGCGGCTGGTCGGCCCGCGGCACCACGGCGAGCCGATCGGCGGTGTGGCCGCCGTCGTCCGGGCCCGCCACACCGACCGGCAGTCGACGCTGCTGGTGCGCGCCACCGGCCGGGTCACCGACCCGTCGTGGACGGTGCACGAGCTGACCCTGGAAGACCTGATCCTGGCCTACCTGTCCGACGGCGTCACGGAGGCCACCCACGAGGCATGGGGAGTCGCGGCATGATCTGGCTGACCTGGCGGCAGCACCGCACACAGGGCCTCTACACACTGCTCGGGCTGGCGGCCCTCGCCGCGTTCATCGTGCCGACCGGCCTGGCGATGCGCCGCGACCTCGACCGGCTCGTCGGGCAGCGCTGCGCGACCGGCGGCGAGCTGTGCGACCGCGGCATGAACGAGTTCATCGACACCTACAGCCCGCTGCTCCACGTCGCGATCCTGCTCCTGGCCGTGCCGCTGCTCTTCGGCCTGTTCTGGGGCGCGCCGCTCGTCGCCCGCGAGATCGAGCAGGGCACCCACCGCATGATCTGGACCCAGGGCATCAGCCGCCGGCACTGGGCCTGGACCAAGGCCGGCCTCCTCGGCGGCGCGGTCGCCGTCCTCGCCGCCGGCTACGGCTGGGGCATCTCGTGGTGGTACGAGCCCCTGCAGATCCGCGAGAGCCGCTTCACCGAGGTCTTCTTCGACGTCCAGGGCGTCGTCCCGGTCGGCTACACGCTGTTCGCGGTCGCCCTCGGCCTGTACGCCGGCACCGTGCTGCCGAAGGTCATGTCCGCGATGGCGGTCACCCTGCCGGCCTACATCGCCGCGCGGCTGGCCGTCGGCATGTACGCCCGGCCGCGCTTCATGGCGCCGCTCAACCGCAGCCTCGCGATCGACGACCACATCGAAGGGATGACCGGCGCCTGGCTGATGTCGACGGAGGTGCGCCAGGCGGACGGCACCCGCGTCACCGGCGGCATGATGGTCTGCCGGCCGGAGGGCGACGGTGGTCTGTGCGCCGCGGCCCGGGAGATGGGCCTGCGCCCGGGGGCCTACAACTACCAGGTGTATCAGCCCGAGGGCCGGTTCTGGACCTTCCAGTGGATCGAGACCGGCATCTTCGTCGCGGCCGCCGCGCTGCTCGTCTGGCTCGCGATCCGCCGCGTGCGCCGCGTCGCCTGACCCCGCCGGTGTGCGCGGACGCCCGCGCACACCGGCGGGGTCAGGAGCGGGCCAGGATCTCGCCGTGCAGGATGGACAGCCAGCCGTCGGGGGAGGCCGCCCAGGCGCGCCACCCCGTCGGACAGCCGCTGCAGGTGCTCCTCAGTCACGCCGCTCGCCCTGGCCTGGGTCGCCATCGCCGAGGCGCGGACCCGGTCCGCCCACATGCCGCCCCCACCAGGCGCGGTCCTCGTCGTCGGCGAAGTACCACGTGCTGGCCGTCGCGGTGACGTCGGTGAAGCCCGCGGCGCGCGCCCACGACAGCAGCCGCCGGCCGGCGTCGGGCTCGCCGCCGTTGGCGCGGGCCATCCGCGGTACAGGTCCAGCCACTCGTCGAGCTCCGGCAGCTGCGAGGAACCAGGTGAACGCCGCATAGGAGCCGGGCGCCGGCATGACCGACCACACCACGCCCGTCGGCACTCACGATGATCTTTGGGCGCGTTCGGGTAGCCACTCGGTAAGTGCCTTCCGTGGCAGGTGATCAGGGCCTTCGACAAGCCAGATCATCCCAGACGGGAGGCACTTCCTCATTTCTGATCATGAACTGCGGACGGCCTTAACGAAGGGCCGAGGTTAGTGACGCCGCCTGAGATCTCCAGCAGTTGCCCCTTGAATGCCTCGCGGCCAAGTCCGCCCCCTCGTTCTGGTTCAGTCCGAGGAGGCTTGACCGCCCCGAGCCCTGAACTGTCACGCCTCCTTCGCCGTCAAAATCGACCGGCAGCGTGCGCCTCTGCCGCGAGCGCTGGTCGGCGGGAGGACCATCGTCATCACAGTGAGTGACAGCCCCAAGTGGTGCCGAGGCTTCCTGTCCTGCCGAGAAGTGCGCATCCGGACTTCGACTGTGTCACCTTTCGCCGGTGACGATCTCCCCTGACGCCTCCCCGGACGTCCTGGAATCCGCGGCGGCCGACGCCACTTCCGCCGCTTGGCGGCTCATCTGGGAAGAGTCGTGTCACCAGGGAACGTGCTATCCGGCAAGCGGACTTCTGCTGCTCTGGCTCGCGCGAACCTGCGCCGCATTCTCACCGCAGGAGCGAGGAGGCCGTGGCGCTGGCAGGTTTCATCGCGGTAGACGCGGCGGACACCGACCGCGCCGCGAGCATGGGTCAACCCCAAGGTGCGAGGCTGGATGCAGTACTACGGCGCCTTCTACCGCTCAGCGCTGTATCCCCTCCTGACGCGTATCAACGCCTACGTGATGCGCTGGCTCCGCAAGAAGCACAAACGGCTGCGCGAACGAAAGAGAGCACAGGAAGCCTGGACCCGAGCCGTCACCACACGGCCCCGGTTCTTCGCTCACTGGGCTCCGGTAAACACCGTTCCCGCGGTCTGGTGACCAGGGCAACAAGAGCCGTATACCGAGAGATCGTTACGTACGGTTCTATGAGAGCCGGCCGGGTTGAAATGCCCCCGGCTACTCGACCCCATGCGTGTAATTATCCCAGAACCCGACCGAGGCCACCGCCCCAGAACGGCAGTCCATAACGTCAAATGGTGCACGCGCATGCCGGGAACCGCGCCGTGGCACCGGTAGGCCGCCGGCCCGCATCCGCCGTGCCGCCAGTGGCCGGACCCGGCACCGCCGGGCCATCGACGGGGACGGGCGCAGGAGCGGCAGTGGTCCGCGCCTGCCCGGCGCGAATCCGACATTTCGCCGGGCGACCCGGTTCTTGTCATACCCCATGACTAGGCTCCCGGGCATGGCCGAGCCGTTTGACACAGTAGCCGAGTACCGCACCGCGATCTCGCAGATCAGGGATGCCGCCGCCGCGTATTACAGCGGCCCCGATCTCGCGATGGATGACGCGGACTACGACGCGCTCATGGCGCGGGTGGCGGTGACGGAGGACGGGCACCCGGACTGGAAGGCCGAGGACTCGCCGACCGAGGTCGTCGCGGCCGGCGGCGGGGTCGTCGGCGACGTCGTGCACAGCGAGCCGATGCTGAGCCTCGACAACGTGTTCAACGAGGATACGCTGCGCAAGTGGGCGGCGCGGCTGGAGCGGCTGCTCGGGCGGCCCGCCGCCGCATACACCGTCGAGCCGAAGATCGACGGGCTGGCGATCGCGGCGCGATACGAGGACGGCAAGCTCGTGCAGGTCGCGACCCGCGGCGACGGCCGGGCCGGCGAGGACGTGACCGGGCAGGCCCGGCGGGCCGCGGGCTTGCCGGAGCAGCTCACCGAGCCCGTCACGATCGAGGTGCGGGGCGAAGTCTTCATGACCGACGCCGACTTCGACGTGGCCAACGGCATGCGCACCGCCACCGGTGAGCCGCCGTTCGCGCACCCGCGCAGCGCCGCGGCCGGCACGCTGCGGGCGCAGGACCGGACCTATGACGCGCCGCTGTCGTTCCTGGCGTATGGGGTGCGCGGCCTCGGCGACGGGCCGCACTCGGCCGCCATGGCGCAGCTCGCCAGCCTCGGCGTCTCCTCCACCGCCGGCATGCCGGTGTGCGCGAGCGCCGACGACGTCCTCGCGGCCGTCCACGCGCTCAACGCGGGCCGGGGCGCGCTCGGCTACGGCATCGACGGTGCCGTCATCAAGGCCGACCAGCCCGCCGACCGCGAGATCGCCGGCTCGTCCAGCCGGGCGCCGCGGTGGGGGATCGCGTACAAGTTCCCGGCGGACACCCGCACCACGCGGCTCAAGGCGATCGAGGTGCAGGTCGGGCGCACCGGCGTCATCACGCCCGTCGCCGTCCTCGAGCCGGTCCAGATCAGCGGCGTCATCGTCACCTCCGCGACCCTGCACAACTTCGACGACCTCGTCCGGCGCAACGTCCGCCCGGGCGACACCGTGTTCGTCCGCCGCGCCGGCGACGTCATCCCCGAGATCACCGGCGCGAAGCTCGACGAGCGCCCATCCGGCTCGGAGCCGTTCGAGCCGCCGGTCCGCTGCCCGCGCTGCGACGGCGAGATCGACCGCACCCAGAAGCGCTGGCGCTGCACGCGCGGCCGTGCCTGCGGGGCGCGCGAGGCCTTGGCGTACTACGCCGCTCGCGACTCCATGGACATCGAGGGCCTCGGCGGGAAGCTCATCGACATGGTCATCGCCGCCGGCCTCGTCACCGACCCGGCCGACCTCTATGACCTGCAGGTGCCGACCCTCGCCGCGTTCGACCGCATGGGCGAGGTGTCCGCGACGAAGCTCGTCACCGCCATCCAGGCCTCCAAGACTCAGCCGCTGTCGCGCGTGCTGACCGGCCTGGGCGTCCGGATGACGGGCCGCTCGATGTCGCGGCGCCTGGCCGCCCACTTCGGCACGATGGACGCGCTGCTGTCCGCCTCGGTCGCCGACCTGCAACTGGTCGAGGGCATCGGCCCGGAGCGCGCGGTGACGATCGCCGCCGAGCTGGTCGACCTGCGGCCAGTCATCGCCCGCCTGACGTCCCGCGGTGTGAACATGACCGAACCGAACTTCCGCCCTCGACCCGCCGTCGCAACCTCGGCCTCCGTCGAGGGCCCGAGCGACGTCTCGGACGCCGACGCGGACGGCGAATCCTTGGCGTCGCTCCCGCTGCGGAAGGAGGACGGCACCCCGATGACGGTCGTCGTGACGGGCTCGGTGCCAGGCCTGACCCGCAACGAGGGCAACGAGGCGGTGGAGCGCCTGGGTGGCCGCTCATCCGGCTCGGTGTCGAAGAAGACAGACCTGGTCGTCGTGGGAGACGGCGCCGGCTCGAAGGCCGCGAAGGCCGAGGAGCTGGGCATCCGCATCATGCCGGCCGAGGAGTTCGCCGAACTGCTCCGCACGACCGGCGCCTGAACCGTCCGTACCCCGCCCGCGCCGGGCGGCCCGTACCCCGCCCGCGCCGGGCGGCCCGTACCCCGCCCGCGCCGGGCGGTCCGTACCCGGGGCGGGGCGGGCGGGTGTCCGGTCGATGCCGGGCCGTGCTGCGGCGTCGCGATCAGCGATGCCGTTGACGGTGCGGGAGTGGGGCGCGGGGCGCGCGCGGGCCTTGCGGGTGCGCGAGCCGGGGATGTGTAACGGGAGGTCAGACCTTCCAGATCCAGACGTCGGAGACGTGGCGGCCGGGGCCGAAGAGCAGCTCGGCGGTCTGGCGGATCACCTCGCTGTTGCCGTGCTGGTCCGGCAGGACCAGGAAGTCGGCGTTCCAGAACGCGAGGTCGGCCTTCGCCTGGGCCTGCTGGTCGGGGGTGATCTGCGGTATCGAGCCGTCGCCGCCCGAGGCGTTGATGATCTCCATCGTCGGGCGGGTCGCGGTGCCGAACATCGCCGTCTTCTCCGGGTCGTTCGGGTCGGGGGCCAGGAAGTAGCCGCCGGCGATGCGGAACTCGAGGTTCGCCTGCGTCGCCCAGCGCATCGCGTCCAGGCTCTCCCACCAACCCAGCGGGAGCGGCACGATCGTCGAGTTCTCGGGGATCGTCTCGCGCCAGGCGCCGCTGCTGAAGAACGCGGGGATCGGGGAGCGCTCGGACGCCGGCTGCGGGGTCGGGATGAGCGGGAACAGGGCGGCCACTAGCGCCACGGCCCACAGCCAGCGGGCCGCCGGCGTGGTCTCTTCCAGGGCCGGCCTGACCTCCGTCTTGACCCCCACCGCTCCTTCTGATCTTTCCAGCGTGCCGGACTCACCCGGCACGCTGGAAATGCCGCGGTCACCGACGGCCGAGGCGGCGGTGGAGGCCATTGAGGAGACCGGCGAGGTCGTGGCGGAGGTCGTCGGGGTCGGGGCGGGGGAGGCGGCGTCGGGTTCCGGGGCGGGCCTGATGCCGACCACGTACCGGTCGACCAGCATCGCCAGCAGCACGCCGACGAGCGGCGCGATGACCAGGCCCAGGCGGGTCGGCACGACGGAGTCGAAGAGCGGCTGCTGGTGCACCCACTCCCACGGTCCATGCCAGCCGGTCGGCTCGGCCTTGTACTTGATCTCCGTGCCCAGGGACAGCAGCGCGAAGACCAGCGCCGTGATGAACACCGCGCGGGCCGCGCGCTGGCGCCACAGGGCCACCGCAGCGGTGAGCAGCAGGCCCAGCAATGGCCAGCCGAAGAATGTGTTCTCCTCGGTCGGGCCGCCCATTTTGTCGATGGTGGCGACGTCTGGGGCGAGGATCGAGCGGCGACTGAATTCCTTGAACGAGGCCAGGTCGCTGCTGAAGCCGTGCACGAATTCGGGCAGCCCGTGATATGCCTGCGGGCCGAAGAACTGGTGGTAGAGCGGATATGCGAGGAATACGCCCGCGAACAGGGCGCCGACGCCGATGGCGGGCAGGGCCGAGCGGGCGACCCGGAGGTATTCCCGGGGGTGCAGGTACGCCAGGAGGAAGACCAGCAGGGCCACCGCCGTGAGGAAGAGGATCTCCTCGTTGATGAAGCACTGGTACAGCACCACCGCGCCCAGCACCAGGCCGCGCCGCAGCGTGGGGCCTGGTTGTCGCAGCCGCAGCACGTTCCAGACGACGAAGGGGATCAGGAACTGGCCGGCGATGTTCGGGTGCCCGGTGCTCTGCGAGATCATCGACGGCGCGAATCCGCAGAACAATCCTCCGACGTATGCGGCCGCCCGAGACGTGACGACGTGCCGGGAAAGAATGAAATACCACGCGGCCGCGGTTCCGGCGAGAGCGATGGTGTCGATGAGTGCGAACGTGGCGCCGACGCCGAACAGCAATGTGATCGGTGCCAATGGCAGCGCGAGTCCGAGAACGGACGTGTTCGCCATGAGATTGACGCCGAGGGGCGCATTCAGTTGATCGGTGAAAAACGGGTTGTCGCCGTGAGTGAACACCCGCGCCGCATGCGTCAGCACCCACTCGAAGAAGATCTGGTCCTGGCCGTTGTCGGTGAGCATCCGGCCCCGTGGATCGGCCCACAGGTGCTGCAGGACCGTGACGGCGAACACGGCGTAGCTGAGCAGCGCGCCCGCCGCGGCACGGACCTCGTGTGTCCTCTCCCCGAATTTCACGGTGACACGATAGTTGGCGGCCGAGGTGTGCCACAGGGGTGGTGAGGGAGTATCAACGCCGATACACTACGCCAGTTCTGACAGGAAATTCATGTAGGGGTGCTAGAGTGCCGAATCCGGACGCGGCAATCCTAGGCGATCAGGCCGTCCAATCGGAAGTCCTCGAAGGCCTGGCCATGGCCAAGAACCATCGCAAGTGGTTCGTGGCGTTCGCGACGCCCTACCTCGGCGAGCATCCCATCGAGGTGAGCGCCGGCCTCGGGGACTACGCCGCGGAGTGGCTCGAGCACACCTCGACCATGACGCTGACCGAGGCGGACTCGGGCCGCATCGTCGCGCTCAAGGAGCGCTTCGCCGACCACCCCGGCGTGACGGTCCGTGAGCTGCTGCTGCCCAGCGACGTCAGCGCCGAGCACAGCGCCGCGATCTCGTACAATGTGCTCGAGCACATCGACGACGACATCGGCGGCCTGCGCACCATGCGTTCGCTCGTGCGGCCCGGCGGGCACGTCGTCATCGTCGTCCCGGCGTTCCCGTTCGCGATGGGCCCGGCCGACATCGCCACCGGCCATGTGCGCCGCTACACGAAGAAGACGATGCGCGCGGCGCTCGGCGCGGCCGACCTCGAGATCGTCAAGCTGCACTACGCCAACTCGCTGGGCCTGATCGGGTACTATGTCTCGACCTGCCTGCTCAAGCAGATGCCCGGTCCCGGCCCGATGGTGAAGTTCTACGACACGGCCGTGGCCCCGCTGACCCGCCTCATCGAGCGCGGCGTCCGGCCGCCCTTCGGCCAGTCGGTCGTCGCGATCGCCCGCCGCCCGCTTTCGAGCTGACCGGCCGCGGCGGCGTACCGGGCGACGCGTTCGGTGCGCCGACGCGGCCGGTCAGCGGCGGCGCACCGGGCGAGCGCCACGCCACGCGCGCCAGTGGCACTCACGAGGCGCCCGGGTGACCCCGGCCCACCACGGCGGCCGCAGCGGCTGCCGAGGGCCGGCGCGGACTAGGCGGCCTCGGCGGGGGTACCTCCGTGGCGTGATGAGTGCAGACGGCAGGCCGGGCGAGGACCCCCGGCACCGCGTGACCGTCGCCGCGCAGGCCCGGCCGGACCGGTGCTGGTTCGGCTTCGGCGAGCCGACGGAGCCCGTCGGGCCCGACGGCGGGTGCCGCGAGGGCGGGACACCGCAGACGACGCAGCAGTACATCTGGGCGCTCACCGCCGACGACCGGCAGCGCAGCGTCTGGTGGGGTACCGTCGCCAACACCACCGCCGCCGGGATCGCCACCGTGACGCCGGACTTCGTCGCGGCCGGGATGGCGCCGCTCAACCGGCCGTTCCACGACCCGCACAACGTCACCGTCGAGTTCGAGGGCTCCTACAACGCCGTGCACGAGGTCCCGCCGAACCGGGGCATCGTCGGCGACGCGGTGCCGGCGCAGGTGTGGCAGCACGACATCGAGACCGGAGAGACCGTCGAGCGCACCCCGACGCGGGAGCAGTTCCCGGGCATCGACGACGTCGTCGGGCTGCGGGCGGCCGGGTCGCTCGGCGACGTGGTGTTCATCGGCGGCATCGAGACCGCGCTCGACCAGGGCGCGCAGGCCGGCGGGACCGTGGTGCTGCTGGCCTACCGGGCCGGCGACGCGCGCTTCCTGGGCTGGAAGCGGTTCCCGGAGTGGGACAATATCAAGAACTTCGTCGTGGCCGAGGGCCGGCTGTACTTCGGCGTCGGCTTGGCCGGTCCGGCTGGCTCGGCCCGCGCGGGCACCGGCTCCGGGCCCAACCCCCCGACCGGCGCCGTGCAGCGCTGGATCGGCGACGCGCGGCGCCCGTTCCGGTTCGAGGAGGTCGGGCGGCTGGGCAACCAGCCCGCCTACTTCACGGTCCACGATGGACGGATCGTCACCGGCACCTGGGCCGGCACCGGCAGCCAGGAGCACGCCGGGGTGTACGTGAGCCCGCCGCTGGACCGGCTGTCCACGTCGGACAGTGCGAAGTGGACGCCGGTGTTCACCGCCGCGCAGTTCTTTCCCGACCCCATCACCGCGCGCAGCGTGGTGTCCTTCGCGGTCACGTCGTTCGACGGCTGGGTGTACGCGACGTTCGGCATCCCGAGCGTCGAGCCCTCGATGACGCGCCATCTCGCCGAGTACCCGCAGATTCCCCGGCACACGGTCCCGCACCTGGCGCTGGCGTACCTCAAGAGCTCGCCCGCCGGCGTGGTGTACCGCATCAAGGACCCCGGCCGCCCCAACCAGCAGGTCGAGCTGCTCTACGGCGAGCGCAAGTACTGGGTGTACGACCCGGACGCGGGCGAGGAGGGTTCGTGGACCCGCCAGGACAACCTGCTGCACCAGGACCCGAAGTTCGGCGGCGGCGGGTTCGACGACCGGTGGAACGAGTACGTCGGCTGGGGCGCGAACGTGTTCCGCGGCAAGCTGTACATGGGTACGTTCCACACCGAGAAGGTGCTGCGCGACCTCACCCTCAACCCGCGCACCGGCCTGCTGGCCAAGGTCCTCGGTCACCCGGTGCGCCCCCTCGAACTGTGGCTGCTGCGCGGCATCGGGCTGCGCGACAAGCGCGCCGCCGGCCAGGTGTGGGTCTTCGACGACGCCGGCAGCCCGGCCCGCCCGCTGACGACCACCGGCTTCAACAACGCCGACAACTGGGGCGTGCGCGGCATCCTGCCGATCGGCGACGAGTGCCTGTTCTTCGGTACCAACCAGGGCTGGCAGTACCCGACCGAGCCCCGCGACGACCCGCCGCGCCGCGCCGGCTGGCAGCTGCTCAGGATGGGCTGACCGCGTCGGCCCGCCTCGCCCGCGCGGCCATGCGTGACTGGGCGTGCGGGCTGGTCACACTCGCAGGTCGCGCAGGCGCGGGCTGAGCAGGGCGACCAGGCCGACGCCCAGCAGGCTCGCCGCGGCGCCGGTGACCATCGCGAAGCCGCCCGAGGTAGTGGCGGCGACCAGGCCCGCGCGCAGGTTGCCCAGGTGCGGGCCGGCCGTGCCGGCGATGTGCTCCAGCGCCGCGACCCGGCCACGGTGCGACTCCGGGGTGGTGGCCTGCACCGCGGTACCGCGGGAGATCACCGCCCACGTGTCCGCCGCGCCGGCGACGGCCAGCGCGGCCAGGGTGAGTGGCAGGCGGGTGCTCAGGCCGGCGACGCCGAGCGCGGCGCCCCACGCGGCACCGCAGCCGAGCAGGACCAGGCCGGGGCGGCCCCGGCGGGTGGCGAGGCCGGACAGGGCCGAGGCGAGCACGCCGCCGACGGCGACGGCGCTGGCGAACAGGCCGAGCACCCGCGGTGAGCCGCCGAAGCGCTCGGCGTTGAGCAGCGGGAACAGGGCGAACGGCATGGCCAGGAAGGTGGCGCACAGGTCGGCGATCAGGGCGCCGCGCACGACCGGGCTGCGCGCGGTGAAGCGGAGGCCGTCGACGATCGCGGCAAGGCCGCGCGGGCCGGCGGCGGCGACCGGGGCGGTGCGGGGCAGGGCCGCGATGCCGGCCAGGGCGGCGACGAAGGTCACCGCGTCGATGGCCAGGCACCAGGCCGTACCGAATGCGGCGGTGACGACACCGGCCAGCGCCGGGCCGACCAGCATGGCCAGCTGGAACGACAGGTGGTTGAGCGCGAGGCCGGCGGCGAGGCGGGCCGGCGGGAGCAGGCCGGGGATGAGGCTGCGCAGCACCGGCGTGCCGAGCGCGGACAGGGCCGAGGCGGTCGCGGTCAGGCCGAGCATCGCCCACACGCCGTTGCCGGGCAGGGCGGCGACGAGCACCATGAGCAGGCCGGTGACGAGCTGGCCGGCGGTGGTGAGCAGGGCGAGTCGGCGCCGGTCGGCCTGGTCGATGAACGCGCTGCCGGCCAGGGCGACCACGACGATCGGGGCGGCGACGGCCAACCCGACGAGCCCGACCATGGCCGGGCTGCGGGTGCGGTCCCAGACGTAGTAGGTGACCGCGAACGCGCCGAACTGGCCACCGACCCCGGACGCGGTCGAGCCGAGCCACAGCCGCCGGAAGGGCGGGTGCTCGCGCAGCGGGCGGACGTCGACGAGGGCACCGAGCGGCGTCAGGGGCACCGTGCCGACGTTAGTGCGGATGGACGTCGACGTCACTCGATTTTACAGGGTATCGGGCGGCCGGAGGCGGTGACCCCGTTCGGGCGCCGATCGGTCGATGTCAAATGGCCGACTTGCCGATCATGAAATCGATGCGCAGCGGGTACAAAGGCTGGAACGCCGTTTGCTGCGAAGAGGAGTCTGCTGCCCATGGCTGGCATGGTGCCGTTCACCAACAACTACTCGGACCACTCCACACGCGAGGGGTACCAGTTCGAGTTCAACTGCATGCGCTGCGGAAACGGTTACTCCTCCAGCTTCCAGCACTCGGTCACCGGCTTCGGCGGGCGCCTGCTGCGCATGGGCGGCGACCTGCTCGGCGGCGAGGTCGGCGCGAAGGCCTCCCAGATCGGCTGGGACGCCCAGTGGATGCGCGACGGCGTGCGCGGCTCGACCCGCGACAAGGCCCTTGCCAAGGCCGCCGCGGAGATGCAGTCGCACTTCACCCAGTGCCACCGCTGCGGCCAGTGGGTCTGCCAGCAGGTGTGCTGGAACCACGAGCGCGGCCTGTGTACCAGCTGCGCGCCGCGCCTCGACCAGGAGATCGCCGGCATGCAGGCGGCCGCCCAGGTCAACCAGCTGCACGAGAAGATCCAGGAGGTCGACTGGACGCGGAACGTCAACTACCGCGACCAGGGCGTGGGCCGGTGCCCCTCGTGCATGGGCGAGACCGGCGGCGGCAAGTTCTGCCAGCACTGCGGGACCCCGCTCGCGGCCGCCCCGGCGCAGCAGAAACGGTTCTGCGGCAACTGCGGCACGCCGTCCGCGCCCGGCGCGATGTTCTGCGCCGAGTGCGGCACGTCGTCGGCCTGACGTGCGCTTCCGCCTCATCGCAGACGGCGGTGCCCTGCTCGACGAGGGCGACGGCACCGCCGAGATGGCCGGCGGCGCGCTGGTCGTGACGCCCACGTCGGGCGCGGTCCTGCGCGTCGCCCCCGCGGACATCGTCGAGATCAGCGAGCCGCAGCCGTACGCGGTGGGGCTCGCCCTGTCCGACGGCGCCCGGCTGGAGCTCAGCCAGCTCGGCGCCATGCGCACCCAGCTGCTCGCCGAGCTGGCCGAGGCGCGCGTCGCCGACACCGAGCGGGTGCTGCTGCTCGACGGCGTCGGCACCCCCGAGGCGTTCCCGGGCGCGGCGGACGGCTCCCCGGCGGAGCTGCGGCTCTACGACGACGCCCTGGTCATCGTGCCGGCCGGCGGGCTCGCCGACAAGATCCCGTATGCGTTCGTCCGGGGCGTGACGAGCGACGCCTCCGGGTACACCCTCGGCCTCGACGTCGCCGGGCGCCCGCCGGTCGCGATCGGGCGCCTGGCCCGGCGTACCGGCGAATTCTCGGAACTGCTGCGGACCCGGGTCGGCGCCGCGTCGGGCCGCACCGCCCACTTCCTGGCCGCGCTCCTGCCGGGCCTCGGCCCGGTCGCGTTGCGGTCGGTCGCGGCGCTGCTGCGCGACGGCCTCGCCGCCGCCCGCACCGACCTGGAGGCGGTCGAGCCGACCGTCTTCCCGGCCCTGCTGGAGGCCGCCGGCCGGCCGGGCGCCGCCGCTGGCGCGCACCACCTCCTCACGCTCGGCACGACGTGGCTGGGCTTCAAACAGACCGATTCGGTACAGCGGGAGGGCTCCGGCGCGAGCCCGTGGCGCGACTCCGCCCGCCCGCCGGTGCTCGACCACGACGGCCGCGCGGGCTCCTTCGCCACCGGCCTGCCGGGCATGCTCGCCGCCGGCATGATGTCCGCCGGGCCGACGCTGGGCCACGGCTTCGACGGCCCGTTCCACGCCTACGGCCCGACCCTCGCCTACGGCATGCTGGGCACGATGGGCGGCCTGCAGAGCACACAGGCGGCCGGCCCGCACCTGCCGCGCGCGGTCTTCCCGCACGAGCGCGTGACGCCGGCCTCCACCGACTACGACGCGCTCGCCGACGCCGAGACCCCCGCGGTGCTGGCGTTCCTGCTGTGCCTGACCCCGGGCGGGCACCTGGTGTACGAGGTGCTCAACGCCCCCGGCCACGACACCTACGTGTTCACCTGCCGCGACACCGACCAGGCCGCACAGCTCAACCGCGCGCTGGACCTGTTGAGCTTCCGCGTCGAGGGCATCTCCTCCGACGCGTCCTCAGCCGGTTCGCGCTACCGCAAGGCCGCCCAGCGCCTGCCCGCCCTGCGCATCCTGCGCGAACGCTTCGCGGGTCAGGTCGTGCACACCGACGGCTGGGCCGAGCGGCTCGGCACCCTGACCACCGGGATCTGACTCGCTCTGACCCGCCCCGACCGGCAGGGCCGCGGCGTCAGCGCAGCTCGTTGGACAGGACGCGGCGCAGCGCGTCGACGACCTGCTCGGGGGCGAACCGTCGCAGGGCGGCCGTCTCCGCCTGGCGCAGCGTCGCACCGAGCCGCGCGTGCGGCGACTCGCGCACGACGGCGACGAGCCAGGCCTCCAGCAGCGTCGGGTCGTCCGGCAGCTCGAGGTCGGCCTCGCGGGGCGCGGGCGGCGGCGCCTCGCCGGTCGGCAGCGGCGCACCGGCCGACGCGTACGCCGCCGGTGGCACGCCGACCCGATACGGATGCACGCACGTCGGGGTGCCGGTGGCGGCGCTGACGCGGTAGCCGCGGGCGGAGTCGTAGGGGTGCTCGACGCCGGGCCGCTCGGCGACGTCGAAGGCGCCGAGCGCCAGTGCCTGCGCCGGGCAGGCGACGCATGTCGCGTCCCTGATGTCCGCGGCGCTCGGCAGGCCCACGCTCGGCAGCGTACCGCTCACCGGCTCCCCGTCACGGGGGCGGGCAGGGCGTTTCCGGCATACTTCAACCGTGGTGTTGTCGCGGAGCTGGTCGGTCTTCCTTGTGACGGTGGGCGTGTGGAGCTGGGTCATCTGGCCCAGATTCCTGCTCGCCATCTGGCGCGACGACCGGGCCTGGAGCGCCTCCGGCGCGCCCACCGGGTTCTTCTGGATTCACGCGGTGCTGATCGCCGTGTCGCTCGCCATCGGCACCGCCGTCGCCGTCCTCGGCATCCGCGGGTGGCGCGCCCGTCGGTAGGCCTCTTCGCCCCGGCGCGCCGTTCGCGGCCTTCCCTGCGGGGACGGTGCTCGACCGCCCCTTCGCCGTCGGCCGGGACCGCGCCGGGCGGACCCTGAGCGGCACCGGCCTCGCTGCCGTCGCGGCGGTCGCCGTGACCGCCGCCGAAATCGCGGCGCGGCGGCCGGCCAGGCGGCGGTACGCTGACCCGGCCGGTCGCGGGACTGTCCGCGCGACTTCCGGAACCCGCCTTTGCAGCGAAGCTTCGCAGCTCGCGCGTCCGAATTCCCCGACCGGCGCCAAGAATCCGCCGAGGGGAGGTCGTGGTGCTGGCCGAGTTGTCCAAGCCGGACGAGCTGGCCGAGCTGGCCGAGCTGACGGCGTGCGAGGACGTCGTCATGTTCGTCAACGCCGCCGTCACCGCCACCGCGCAGCGCGAGTTCCACGCCGGCGCGACCGAGCAGCGCCTGTCGCTGGCCTTCCTGCACGAGTACGTGCTGACCAACTACCGCGAGATCTACGCCGCGGCGCTCGCGCTGGACATCAACGACCTCAACGCGGCGACCATCGTGCTCAACCTGCTGCGCACGGCGCAGGCGGTGCCGCTGCCGCAGCGGCGGCTGGAGGGGCGCCTCATCGCCGCGAGGCTCCGCGCGCTCCCGCCGCAGCGGGTGTACCGCGTGCTGCGCGCCCTGCGGGCCGAGGGCATCAACAACCGGCGCACCCGCGCGATCGTGCGGGACTGGGTCGCGGCCCGGCCCGACGTGGCGTTCGACGCCGTCAAGTACCGCCGCGGTCTCACCGTCGCGGCCGGGCACGCGCACCTGCGGCTGCCCGGCGAGGTCGGCACGATGCTGTTCGACTGGCGGCGGCCGAAGCGCTACGACACGCCGATCCTGGAGTCGTGGCGGCGCGCGCACTACGAGAAGGACGCGCTGTTCGACCTGCCGTACACCGTCGCGGAGGGCCTCGCGTCCACCCGCCGGCGCGACATCGGCCGCGCCGAGTTCCTGCGCGCCATCGCGCCGCGGCTGACGGAGCTGGAGCGGCTGCGGCTGCAGCGCGCCGGGCACGGCCACGTCGAGGCGGCCCTGGACCGCCAGCCGCTGACCCGGCTCGCCCTGTACGCGTTGTCGCTGCCCCGGCCCGAGCGGGCCCGCCGCCGCGAGGAGCTCACCGCCGCGCTGCGCGCCGCCGCCCGCCGGGCCGCGGGGCGCCGCGCCGGCACGTGGGGCGACGTCGTCGCGGTGCTCGACGACAGCTACTCGTCGTCGGGCTCGGCCGTGAAGCGCCGCCGGCCGCTCGCCGTCGCGCTCGCCGCGCACTACCTGCTGGAGGCGCTCGCCCAGCGGTACCGCCCGATCTGGCTCAACCACGCGGGCGATCCGCTGCTGGTCCACCCGCTCGGCGCGACGCCGCTGGGGGAGCGCCTGCTCGACGCGCTCGCGCTGCGCCCGCAGCGGCTCGTCGTGGTCTCCGACGGGTGGGACAACGCCCCGCCCGGCCAGGCCGCCGAGGTGCTGCGGGTGTGGCGGCAGCGGCTCGACCCGGACGGCCGGACGTCGATCGTGCACCTCAACCCGGTGTACGACGGCGACGCCTTCGACGTGCGCCGGCTCTCGCCGGACGTGCCGAGCGTCGGCGTGCGCGACGCCGAGGACGCGGCGGCACTGGTCGAGCTGGCCCGGTTCGCCACCGGCACGGCCACCTTCGCCGAGCTGCGCGCCCACCTGGACGAACGAGTGGAAGGGTTCCTGCGGTGACCGAGGAGCTGCCCGGCCTGCCCGGACTGCGCACCGGTCCCGCCCAGACGTGGGGCGCGGCCCGGCTCGTGCCGCTGCTGCGCGACGAGCCGATCGCGGACCTGCGGCTGCACGCGCGACTGCTCGACGAGCACGAACTGTCGATCGTCGAGCTCACGCCGCGCGAGGCGTACGTCGCCTACGTGCCGCACGCGTTCGTCGCGACGTGGACGGCCGACGGCTCGCCCGCGGCCGCCTACGGCACGCAGCTGCTCGACCCGCGCGAGCCCGGGGAGCCCGGGGAGCTGGGGGAGCGCGGCCTGCCCCGCGTGGCCGGGCTGCGCTTCCACCGCCGCATGGCCCGCCGCGAGGATCGCCGCCGGCTGCGGTTCCTGCCGCTGCACCTGGCCCTGGAGGGCTTCCTCGGCCTGCAGTTCGACGGGCCGCCGATCGCCTGGCAGGAGTGGACCCGCGACGCGGTCACGCGGGGGCTGTCGCCGCGCGTCGAGGAGGCCTACCGCGGGGCCGACGTGCGCGGTCTCGACGACGCGCTGCGGGTCTTCGAGATCCACCCGGGTCAGTGCGGCCTCGTGCTGTACCTGGCCGACGCCCTCGCGAGCGTGTTCGTCGTGCCGCACCCCGAGGACTACCGCGCCCTGCACCCGACGCTGCTGCGCGACTTCTACGGCGAGCTGCTGTATCACTACACGCAGCTCTATCCGGCCGTGCCCGGCTTCGACCAGCCCCTCGACGCCTCCCGCGTGCACTCGATCGAGGACCTGCGCGGCGAGCTCGCCAGGGTGCGGGCCGAGTGGGCGTCGTTCCACAACGACGTCATGTTCACCGTGCGATCGATGCGGAGCCGTCCGGTGTACCGCATGGGCCGCTTCACCCTCGCCCGCTTCCTGCCGCCGTTCGACCCCGCCGCCGACAACCACGTCGGCGAGAGCATCACCGACGAGGCGGGCAACGTGGCGTACCTCAAGACGTTGCGGCTCTCGGCGGCCCAGACCAGGCGCGGGCACCTGCTGTCGCGACTGGCCGAGCACGATTGGAACCTCGACGCGACGGCGGCGGCGCTCGGCACCGACCGGCAGGGGCTCGTGCTGCGGCTGGACCGGGCCGGCTTCGGCCACCTCCTGCGCCCGGACGTCATCGACGCCTGCCGCGCCGCGGCCCGCCCCTCGCAGCGCGCCGATCGGCGTCCCCGGCGCTGACCGCCGCCGCGCCGCGGCCGTGGCGGTCTCAAGACGGTGTCCGGCGTCAGCGCAACGGCGGCAGCCGCTGGGGATGGTGCAGTACCTCGCCGAACAGGTCGCCGCGCGCGGCCAGCCGGGCACCGATCGTCCGGATCGTGAACCCGTCCGGCCGCAGGTCCGGATCGTCGAGCTCGTCCCAGTCGATCGGCGCCGACACGGGCGCGCCCGGCGCGGCCCGCGGGCTGTACGGCGCGACGAGCGTCCGGTTCACCGCGTTCTGCGTGAAGTCCAGCCGCGCCAGGCCGCCGCGCCCGGCCCGCTCCCACGCCCAGCTCACCAGGTCGGGCACGACCGAGCCGACGGAGCGCGACAGCGCCTCGACCCACGCGCGCGTCTCGGCGAACCCCGGCCCGGCCGCGACCGGCACCCAGATCTGGATCCCGCGCCGCCCGGTGACCTTCGCCCGGGCGACGATCCCGAGGTGCTCGAACGCGGTCCGGTGCAGCCGCGCGAGCACGAGCAGGTCCTCCCAGCGCGTGTCCGGCCCCGGGTCGAGGTCGACGAGCGCGTACGTCGGCCGGTCGGGCCGGTCCGTCGGCGAGGTCCACGGGTGCCACTCCAGGCCGCCGTAGTTCACCGCCCAGACCAGCGCCGCGGCCTCGGAGGCGACCAGGTACTCGGTGCCCGACCCCGGCTCCCGCCAGCGCGACAGCCACTGCGGCGCGTGCCCCGGCAGCGCCTTCTGCCAGAATCCCTTCGAGCCCGGGCCGCCCGGGAAGCGGTGGAGGTTGAGCGCGCGCCCCGCCAGATAGGGCAGCACGGTCGGCGCGATCCGCGCGGCGTACCGCAGGATCTCCCGCTTCGTCACCGCGGCGTCACCGTCGCGCCCCGCGAACAGGACCTTGTGCAGGTTCGTGACGCGCAGGTCCCGCCCGAAGACGTGCCACGTCCCCGACTCCCCGAGCGCCTCCAGCCGCGCGAGCTCGTCGTCGGTCGGCCCCCTCGCCTTGAGCCGCACCGCCGCCCGGACCGCCGGCAGGTCCGAGCGCCACATCAGCTCCGGGTCGGCCCGCACCTCGTCGCTGGACCGTCCACTGAGGACCGACAAGGGCAGCGCGGCCGCGTCCCACCCGGCCCACGGCGTGCTCGTCGCGCTTGTGCATCAGCAGCCACTCGTCGGCGCGGGTGCGCACGATGACGAACCGGCCGCGCAACTTCCGCCCGTGCAACTCGAAGTGCAACTCCCCGGCGGCGACCGCGGCCGCCGGGTCGGGGTCCTTGTACGGCACCCAGGTCCCCGCGTCCCACACGATCACGTCGCCGCCGCCGTAGGTCCCGGCCGGGATGATTCCCTCGAAGTCGACGTACTCCACGGGGTGGTCCTCGACGTGGAAGGCCGCCCGGCGCACCTTGGGGTCGAGCGAGGGCCCCTTCGGCACCGCCCAGCTGACGAGCACGCCGTCCAGCTCGAGCCGGAAGTCGTAGTGCGCACGCCGGGCCCGGTGCAGCTGCACGACGAACCGCCGCGCGGGCTCTTGCGGGCGCGAGTCGGGCACGCTTCAAGTGTCGCC
This sequence comes from Dactylosporangium sp. NPDC051484, assembly GCF_040689395.1. NCBI lineage: Bacteria > Bacillati > Actinomycetota > Actinomycetes > Micromonosporales > Micromonosporaceae > Dactylosporangium > Dactylosporangium sp. NPDC051484. Next base: position 150,747 of record NZ_JBFAZX010000007.1, read on the forward strand.
TCTTCGAGCTCGTCGCGCCGCCCTGGACGCGTACCGTGCGGATAGTTCGCACGTATCGGACCTCGGGCCGGTGACACCTTTTGGGCCGGCCCGACGGTGGCCGTCGTCGGTGCCACGTCCGCGCGAATCGCCCTCCGGGTGGTTTCACGGGTCGGCCGGGGCGTCTTGGTGCTCCCGCCGGCCTTCCGCACAGCCCCGGTTGCGTCGCGGTCGGGCGGGGTCGCGGGTCCGGTCGAACCGGGCTGCGGTCGGGCGGGGTCGCGGCGGTGGTGGGGCGGGGTCGTGGACGTGGTCGAACCGGGCTGCAGTCGGGCGGGGTCGCGGCGGGTGGTGGGGGTGGGGTCGTGGGCGCGGTCGAACCTGGCTGCGGTGGGGCCGGGTCGCGCGCGTGGTGGAGCCGGGTCGCGGCTGCAGGCGGGCCGGGTTGCGGCCGTGGTCGGGTCAGGCCGGGGTGGTGCGGCGGGCGGCCGTCTCGGCGCGGACAGGGCTCGCACGGCTGCTGCGGATCAGGGTCCGCAGCGCCACGGCCGCGGTCGGGGAGAGGTCGGTGGCGGCGAGGTCATCGGCCAGGACGCCCGAGTCGTCCAGGTCGTATCGGCCTGCCAGGATCGAGATCTCGACGTGCGGCGCCGCGCCCGTCACGTCGGGGATCGTGCCGTGCCAGTGTGGGTGCAGGCGACCCGTGAACTCCACCGCGGCCTCCTCCGCCAGGGCGCGGCGTGCGGTCTCCTCCACCCCGGCGCCGGGATGGACCCGGGCGGTCGGCAGGGCCCACTGGCCGGGCTCGAACCGGGCCGTGGCGCTGCGGCGGCGCAGCAGGACCGCGCCGGCCGGGTCGACCAGCAGGGCCAGGGCCAGGCGTGCCGGGGACGCGGCCGGGTCGGGCGACGGGAGGCGGCCCAGGCCGGTCAGGACGCGATGGCGCAGCAGGGCGTGCTGGCCGCGGCAGCGGGCCGGTGGGCCGTCGGGGGGCGTGACCGGCTCTCCGCCCATGACCAGCTCGCCGGGGCGGAACTGGTCGCGGGTCAGGTCGAGCTCGGTGCCGTCGGGCAGACGGTTCCAACAGTGGTGTCCCGCGGGCTCCCCGCCTGCGGTGACCCGGCCGCGGATCAGGTCGCCGCCCATGATCTCCCGCACGACCAGCGCGGTGGGGCCGCACTGGCCCCGGGACGGGTTGCCGGGGTGCCAGTCGGCGACGTCGGCCGGGTCGCACGTGTCGGGACCCCAGGAGCGCAGCAGGAGGGGGAGCAACATGGGCGCATCATGCCGCATGGGTACGACAAAAATGGATCAGCCCTGGTCGTGCCAGTGGCGGAACAATGCGAGTTTCTGCCGTGCCCGGGCATCGACGGCGGAGCCCAGGCCGTTGGTCTCGGTGAAGAACGCGATCGCGGCGGTGAGGTCGCCGCACTCCTCGACGAGACGTTGGCGCAGGTCGGAGCGGTCGTAGTAAAGGTCTCGGCCGGAGACGCCGACGATCTTGCCCAGGACCTGGATCAGCTCGCCGGCCTCCTCGGCCAGCTTCGCCAGGCCGGGCCAGACATCGGAACCGATCTCGTAGGGGCCGGCCGGGTGCGACTGCTGATCTTCCACCCGCGCAAGGTTAATCAAAGCTCGGACGGCATGAGGACCCACAGGATCGGGTACACCAGGATCTGGCTGCCGGGGATGAGCAGCAGCGTGAGCACGAACAGCAGCCGCGCCACCCACGGGTCGAGGCCGAAGCGCTGCCCCAGCCCGGCGCACACGCCGCCGAGGACCCGCCCGTGCACCGGCCGGACCAGACCCTGCCGGCGCATCGAGCCGTGCACGGTGTCCATCGTTCGCTCCTTCGGTCGAGGGAAGTGGTTCCTCTCAAGCATCGGCGGAACGGGACCCCAGCCGCATCAGGGGACGGCCCTGGCCCGCCCCTGAGACGGGGCCCTGGCCGCGAACCGCTCGACGATGCCGAGGTTGAAACGCTCGTGGCGCAGCGGCGAGAACCCCAGCTCCAGCGCCCACAGGTAGGGCCGGCGCCGGAAGTGCTCGCCCTGCAGCGGCACCGTGATCGCGTCGGCCAGCGCCTGCAGGACGCGCACCGGCAGTACCGTCGAGGCCACATGGTCGGCGAGCAGCAGCAGGCCGCCGGGGCGCACGACCCTGGCCATCTCGGCGAACGCCGCCCGCCCGTCGGGGATCGCGCACAGCCCGAACGTGCACAGCACCGTGTCGAACGACGCGTCGGGCAGGTCCAGGGCCTGCGCGTCGCCGACCCGCAGGTCGGCGTCGAGGCCCAGCCCGGCGGCCCGGCTGCGGGCAACGTCCAGCATGGCCGGGCTCCACTCCACACCGGTGAGCCGCACGCCGGGCGGGTAGTGCGGCAGGTTGAGGCCGGTGCCCAGGGCGACCTCGAGCGTGTCCCCGGTGGCCTGCGAGACCAGCCACGGGCGGGTGTCGCGGAAGTACCGCTGCTCGATGAAGCCCATTCGCCGGTCGTAGTCGCTCGCGTGGCGGTCCCAGAACCGGCGCAGGCGCGACTGCCGCCGGTCCGGGGACTGGTTGCCGGACATCGAACCAGGATATTGCCTCGGGCCCGCAGAGCTGGCGCATTCCGATTGCGACCGGTAGCCCGGCCCACGCCGTCACCACCGACGCCGATCCCTGACAGAAACCCGGCACCGGCGACGATTACGCTCCGGCGATCACTCGGCTACCATGGGCGTCTTCCGGCGACGGGCGGGGCGGGCCGCCACTGTCGAGGGAGGCCCTGGTGGGTGAGACTGCAACGCTGCGGCGCGCGGATCTGCGCCGCGTCTTCGACGCGCCGCCCGGGCGCCCGGAGGCCGTCGGGATCGAGGTCGAGGTCGGCCTGGTCTGCCGCGAGGACCGGCGCAACGCGTCGTATCCGCAGGCGCTGGCGCTGCTGGACGGGCTCGTCCGTGGCCGTGGGGCGAGCCCCCTGCTCGACGGCGCCTACACCATCGGCGCCGCCATGCCCGGCGGCGGCACGTTCACGCTGGAGACCGGGGGAGCGCTGGAGTACTCCTCCGCGGCGTTCCCCACCGTCGCCGAGGCGGACGCCGACGTGCGCGACAACCTGGTCGCGGCGGCCGGCATCGGCGCCGGGCACTGCCTCGCGCTGATCACCGGCGGGATCGTGCCGTTCGCGGCGGCCGACGCCATCGCGTGGAACCCGAAGCCGCGGGTGCGCGTGATGCGCGAGTACTTCCGCGAGCTCGGCCCGGACGGCGACCACGCCGACGAGGTCATGGGCTTGATCCTCTCGGCGCAGACGTCGCTGGACTACGTCTCGCACGAGGACCTCATGGACAAGCTGCGGCTGCTGGTGCGGGCCGCGCCGGTCGTCGCCGCCCTGTTCGTCGACTCGCCGGTGGCGGGCGGCACCGAGACGGGCGCGCTATCGCGGCGGATGCAGTACTGGCGCCGCTTCGACCCGCGCCGCTGCGGCGTGCTCGGCGTGGCGCTCGAGGCCGGGGCGGGCGTCGACGAGCTCGTCGAGTGGGCCCTTCGCCTGCCGATGATCTACCGGCTGGTGGACGGCTCGCACGTGGCCGCGCCCGGCATCCCGTTCCGGCAGGCGATGCGGGACGGCTTCGGCGACGGCACCTACCCGACCGAGGCTGACTGGGAGCTGCACCTGAGCCAGGTCTGGCCACACGTGCGGGTCCGCCGCACCCTGGAGACGCGCCTGTCCAACGCGCCGCCGTGGCCGTGGTTCGGCGCCGGCACCGCCCTGTGGACCGGCCTGGCCTACGACCCGCGCGCCCGGGCGGCCGCCGGCGCGCTGCTGCGTGACCTGAGCGCCGACGAGCTCGACCGGGCCGCGGTCGACGTGGCGGTCAAGGGGCTCAACGCCTCCGTCGGGCCGTATCTGGCTCAGGACCTGGCCCGGGAGCTGCTGCGGCTGGCGCGGCGCGGGCTGTCCGCCCGGGTCGCCGCCGGGCTGGAGCGGCCCGAGGCACTGCCGCTGCTGGAGCCGCTCGAGGAGGTCTGCGAGACGATGCGCACGTTCGCCGACCGGACGCTGCAGGTCTGGCAGCGCGGGCCGGACGAGTTCCTGCGCGCCTTCAGCGTCCCCGGCGATCCAGCCTGAATCACCAGCCTGAGTCAGCTGCCCAGCACCCGCAGCGTCACCGCCGCCAGGCCGGCCAGGATCTCGGTGAAGTGGTTGGAGTGCAGGCCGGCCGAGCGGACCGCGACGTCGTGGGTGCGGCCGCCGGCGGTCAGCGCGCCGCCGTCGTGGTACGACTCGTAGGGCGCGTTGCGCACCTGCACGATCGCGAACGCGAACAGGTTCTCGTGCCGCTCCTGCGCGCCCGCGCGGGTGTGCTCCCAGCGGTACCGATCCCGCATCGCCTCGAACGCGGTCCCCTCGCCGCCGTGCGCCTGCGGATGCACCGATGCGTAGGTCTCGTTGGCGAAGCGGACGGTCCAGCCGGAGGCCTGGTGCTCGGCCGCCTTCGCCGCGATCATCGCCTGGATCTGCCGGATCTGCTCCTCCGGCATGCCCTGGGCCCGCATCCGCGCGATCCGGGCCGCGTTCTGCCCGGCGACGATCTCGCCGGGCTCCAGGTCGGGTGCGCCGACGCCGCCGTCGCGCAGCCGCTTGCGGACGGCGTTGCCGATGAACCCGGTCGCCTCCGGGCCGAGCAGGTCGAGGGGGTGCCCCACGGGCACCGGCGGCATCGCGAGCAGGTCGGGTGGCCCGCCGGGGTCGGCGGGCTGTTGCCGGAAGCGTCCGAACATAAGCCCATGATGGCGCCCAGCCCGGGCCGTGCACCTCGACTGACGTACGCCTGACAGGATGAGCCCCATGGACGCCGACCCACTCCGCTCAGCCATCGAGCAGGCGCCCTACATCCTGATCGCCTGCGAGGGCCCCGACCTGCGCATCATCGGCCTCAACGGGGCGTCGCGGGCGCTGTTCCCGGGCCGGGACCTGCTCGGGCTGCCGCTGCGCGAAGCGATGGCCGACCTGGCCGGACAGCAATGGATCGGCCTGTACGAGCAGGTGTACCGCACCGGCGAGCCCGTCGTCGGCCAGCAGTGGCGCGCCCACCTCGCGCTGCCCGACGGCTCGGTCCGGGAGCTCTTCGCCGACTTCAGCATCACGCCCTGGCATCACCCGGACGGGCGGATTCGCGGCGTCATCGGCGGCGGCACTGACGTCACCGAGATCGTCCAGGCCCGGCTGTCCGCCGAGCGGCACGCCGCTGACCTGCAGCGGCAGTACCGGCAGGCCCGCGACGTCGTCGACGCGCTGCAACAGGCGCTGCTGCCGCGCGGCCTGCCGCTGCTGCCGGGCGTCCGGGTCGCCGCCAGCTACCTGCTCGCCGGCGCCGGCGCGGCCGCGGGTGGTGACTGGTTCGACGCGGTACCGCGACCCGGCGGCGGCGTCGCGCTCGTCGTCGGCGACGTGGTGGGCCATGGCGTCACCGCCTCCGGCGTCATGGGACAGCTGCGCGCCGTGCTGCAGGACCGCCTCGACGGCGGCGACCCGCCGAGTGTCGCCCTGGCCGCCGCCGACCGCTTCGCCCGGCGGGTGTCCGCTGCCCGCGCCGCCACCGTCTGCGTCGCCGTGCTCGACCCCGCCTCCGGTGTCCTGGAGTACTGCACGGCCGGCCACCCGGTGCCGCTGGTCGTCTCCGCCGCCGGCGCCGCCCGCTTCCTGCCCGCCTCGGGCGCCGCGCCGCTCGGCACCGGCGGCGACTTCCCCATCGTCACCGCCCGGCTCGACCCCGGCGACCTGCTGCTGCTCTACAGCGACGGCATCATCGAGCGCCCGGGTCGCGGCGCGGCCGAGGCGGCCGAGGAACTCGCCCGCGTCGTCGCCGACGTCGTCGCCGGCCGGGCCCTGCACGCCCCCGAGGTCTCCGCGGCCGAGCGGGCCTGCACCCAGACCGTCGAGCTGCTCGTGCGGGCGACCGGCCACCGCGACGACATCACGTTGCTCGCCGCACAGCTGGTCGGCGCGCCGGAGCCGCTGCACGCCGAGGTACCGGCCGACCTGACCCGCCTCGGCGTGCTGCGCAAGACGCTCGCCGCGTGGCTGGAGGCGCTCGGCGTCACCGGCGGGGACACGTTCGCGCTGCAGCACGCGATCGGCGAGCTCGTCACCAACGCCGTGGAGCACGCCCCCGGCGGCGAGCCGGCCGACGTGCGGGCGCGGCTCACCGACGCCGGCGCGGTCGAGGTCGTCGTCACCGGCCGGGGCCCCTGGCGGGAGCCGCCGCGGGTCTCCGAGCGCGGCCGCGGCCTCGCCCTGTCCACCCAACTCGTCGACGAGCTCACGCTGGAGCGTTCCGCCGCCGGTACCGTGGCCACCCTGCGCCTGCGCGTCACCCGTCCCGCCGCGCTGCTCAACGGCGCGGCCCCCGTCCCGCCGCCGCAACCGGTCGCCGAGCTGTCCATCGTGGACACCTCCTGCGGCACGGCCGTCCTCATCGCCGGCCCCGTCGACGCCGGCAGCGCCGAGCGGCTGCAGTACGACCTGCTCTACCGCTCCCGGGGCGGCACCGTCGCGCTCACCGTCGACCTCGCCGGCGTCACCCACCTGGCCAGCGCCGGCGTCGCCGCCCTGCACGCGGTCGCCGCCCGGCACCGCGCGCACGGCACCGCGCTGACCCTGCTCGCCCCGCCCGGCAGCCCCGCCCGGCACGTGCTGGCGCTCGTCGCCCTGCCGTACGAATGATCACTCCCACCCTGCGCCGCAACGTCACCGCCGTCTGGGCCGAGGCCGGCGAGCGCTGGCTCGCCACGCTGCCGGCCACCCTTGCGGCGATCGCCGCCGACTGGTCCCTCACCGTCGGCGACCCCTTCGATCTCTCGTACCACTACGTCACCGCCGTCACCCTCGCCGACGGCGGACAGGCCGTCCTCAAGCTCGGTGTGCCGGGCGGCGGCTCGCTCGCCGAGGAGGCCCCCGCCCTGGCGGCCTTCGACGGGCGCGGCGCGGTGCGGCTCCAGCGCGCCGACCTGGACCGCGGCGCGCTGCTGCTTGAGCGCGCCCTGCCCGGCCACCGGGTCCGCGACCTGCCCGACGCCGAGGCCACGTCGGCCGCCGTCGCCGTGATGCGTCAGCTGCACGCCCCTGCCGCAGCCGTGCTGCCCGACGTGCTGACCCAGGTCCGGGCCTTCGACGGATACCTGGCCCGGTTCCCCGACGGCGGCCCGCTGCCCCGCTCGCACGTGACGACGGCGGCGGGCCTGATGCGGGAGCTGTGTGCCTCGGCCACGTCCCGCGTCCTGCTGCACGGCGACCTGCACCACGACAACGTCCTGAGCGCCACGCGGGCGCCGTGGCTGGCGATCGACCCGCACGGCCTGACCGGCGACCCGTCGTACGAGGCCGGCTCCTGGCTGTTCAATCCCGACCCCGACGACCGGGATCCGGCCCTGACCGCGCTGGTTCCCGGGCGGCTCGAGCAACTGGCCGACGAGCTCGGACACCCCCTCGACCGGCTCGTGGCGTGGGGATTCGTCAAGGCGGTGATGTCGGACGTGTGGACGGCCGAGAACTGGACCCCGGGCGCGACATGGTCCCCGGCGAGCCGCGCCCTGGACGTGGCTGATCTCCTTCGCCCCGCGCTGTCCTGACCGGTCCATCTTGAGCGTGCGGGATGTGCGCCGGTCTGTGCAGTAGCAAGCCGCGATCTGCACGTGCTAACTTCTGTTGGCATGTGCTGGGTTCGGTTATGAACGATGCTGCTCCGACCGGGGACGAGCTGGTGCAGGTGTTGGCCACGTTGGCCAACCCGCACCGGCTGCGGGTCGTCGCGGCGCTGGTGGGCGAGCGCAACTACGTGAGCCGGCTGGCGCGCGAGTTGGGCATCAGCCGGGCGCTGCTGCAGGTCCATCTGCGGAAGTTGGAGACGGCTGGGCTGGTGTCGGCACACCTGGAGCTGTCCGAGGACGGGAAGGCGATGAAGTTCTACGAGGTCAATCGGTTCGTGTTCACGCTGACGCCGGAGGCGATCGCTGCCGCGGCGCAGACGCTGACCATCCCGGATGCGGTGCAACGAGACGGTGAGGAGGGTTCGCGTTCGTGAGCGGACAGGATTGGACGGAAGTCGTCGGCGCCATCGGCCTGTTTGCCCTGGTCATCACGGTGATCTCGGTGACGATCGTGCAGTTGGCCGCGACCTGGCGGGCGAAGGCGACCTTGGCCCGCGAGGCGGAGTACCGCAAGCTCGCCGAGACTGCGGTGCAGACCCAGGAGGCCACCGAGCGTCAACTTGCCGACCTCGGCGAGCGCTTCGGGCAGATGCAGACCCGGCTGGCCTCGATCGAGCGGATCCTCAAGCAGGTCGAATAGCCGGGTAGGTCCTGGGCCGTCGAGCGGCAACTCGACGGCCCAGGTGAGGAAGAAGCACTACCTCGCCCGCAGGCGAGTTCTGACCGTCATGCTCCTTCGTGGAAAGGACAGCACTTCATGCCGCGTACAGGCAAATCGTCCGGTGGTCACCGAGGTGGCGTCACCCGGCCGCCGGGGTCACCACCTCACCGCGGCCGTCAGGCCGGGCGAACGGTGATCGAGCGGGTCGCCGGCTGGTCGGTACGGCACCGGGCATCGGCAATCGCCGGCTGGTTCACGCTGGTGGCGGTAGCCGTACTCTCCAGTGCGCTGCTGCCCGGCGAGCGGGCACGATCCACCGATCCGGGCGAGTCCGGTCGCGCACAGCAGGTGTTGCGGCAACAGGACGGCTACGTGCCGGTCCTGGAGAGCGTGTTGATCCAGCCCCGTGAGCCACGGGGCCAGCGGGTGAACGACGATCCGCGGCTGCGTGCGGCGGTGGAGGACCTCGTCGTTTCGCTGCGGCGCACCGGCGCGGTCACCGACGTCCGCTCCCCCCTGGAGTCCGGCGGGCAGCCGCTGATCTCCGAGAACGGCCAGTCCGGCCTCGTCACATTCCAGATCGCCGGCGTCCTCGACGAGGTGAGACCCAACTATGACGCCGCCGTCCGGGCGGTCGAGGCGATGACGCACCGCCATCCGCAGGCGCGGGTGGCGCAGGCAGGCGATCGGAGCCTGGCGGTCGCGGTGGACCAGGGCATCCAGGACGACTTCAAACGCTCCGAGTTCATCTCGCTGCCGCTGACCGTGGTGATTCTCCTGGTGGTGTTCGGATCCCTGGTCGCCGCCGGTATCCCGCTGCTGCTCGCGCTCACCACCGTGGCGGGCACGTTCGGGCTGCTCCAGGTCGTTGCCCACTGGGTGCCGATCAACAGCGCCACCTCGTCCATGGTGCTGCTCATCGGCGTGGCGGTGGGCATCGACTATTCCCTGTTCTACCTGCGCCGGGCCCGGGAGGAGCGCGCAGCGGGACGCGACATCGTCCAGGCGCTACGGATCACGGCCCGCACCTCCGGGCACGCCGTGGTGGTCTCCGGCCTGACCGTGATGCTGTGTCTGGCCGGTCTGCTGTTCACCGGGCTGGACAACTTCCGGGGACTGACCGTTGGTGCCGTGTTGGTGGTCGGTCTGGCGATGACCGGGTCGGTGACCGTGCTACCGGCGCTGCTGGCCCTGCTCGACCGCAGGGTTGACAGCGGCCGCATCCTGTGGCTGAGCCGGCACCGCATCGCAGCAGTTGAGTCCCGCCTGTGGTCCGCCGTCGCGCACGCCGTCGTCCGGCATCCGCTGCTGTGGGGTGGGACGGCAGCGATGACCCTGGTCATCGTGGCGCTGCCCGCATTCGGCATGCGGCTGCAGGACGCCGCCGTCACCGACAGCCTCCCGCGCAGTGTCGCCACCGTTGACGCGGCGATCCGGATGCAGCAGGCGTTCCCGGGCGCGGCCAGCCCGGCGCGGGTCGTGGTCTGGAACACCAGCGGCGGCGACGTTGACAACCCCACGGTGCGAACCGCGATCGACGACTTGCGCCGGCAGCTCACCGGCAGCGGCGGCGTGCTGGCCGAACCCCTCGCGGTGGTCAACGTCGACCGGGTACTCGTGGTCCGGGTGCCATTGGCAGGGTCAGGCACCGACGCCACCTCCAACCGGGCCTTGCGGACGCTGCGAGACGGCGTCCTGCCCGCTACCCTCGGCAAGGTCGATGGGATCGACTACGCCGTCACCGGCCGAACGGCTTTCGCTTACGACTTCGCCACCGTCGTGAACAGCCGGACCCCGTTCGTGTTCGCCTTCGTGCTCATCCTGGCATTCGTCCTGCTCATGATCGCCTTCCGGTCCCTGGCCGTCCCGGTCGTGTCCATCGGGCTGAACCTGCTGTCGATCGGCGCCGCGTACGGCGTACTGACCTGGGTGTTCCAGGATGGACACGTCGCCTCCGTGCTCGGTTTCACCTCCTACGGCGGGGTGGTCGGCTGGCTGCCGTTATTCATGTTCGTCATGCTGTTCGGCCTGAGCATGGACTACCACATCTTCATCCTCAGCCGGATCCGCGAACGCTGGACCGCCACAGCCAACCCGCGCGACGCGATCATCGGCGGTATCGCCAGCAGCGCCGGCGTCGTCACCAGCGCCGCGGTCATCATGACCGCTGTCTTCACCGTCTTCGTCACACTCAGCGCCATCGAGTACAAGATGCTCGGCGTCGGCATGGCCGTCGCCGTCATCATCGACGCCACCATCGTGCGCGGGATTCTCCTCCCCGCCGCCATGACGCTGCTGGGAGCCCGCACCTGGACACTGCCGCGCTGGCTGCAGTGGCTCCCAAGTACGTCGCAGCAGACAGAACCTGATCACGAACGCGTTCCCCAGCCGACTGCGCTGGAACCCACACACTGAGCCAAACGTTTCATCGACGGGCGCGCTGGTCAGCGAACCAGCGCACCCCGTCGATGCTCTCGGGCGCCCGTCCCGACACATCAAGCGGACCCGATCAATCGGCGATCCGGAGGAGCTGAGCCGGCTGCGCACCCCTTCGCGCTCAGTGCCTGCACACCTCCACTGATCCGGGAAACCCTCCGCAACGGGGACCTGTGCCCGTGCCTCTGTGCGGCCCTCGATGGCACACAAACCGACGCGCGAGCAACACGGCATCGACGCCGCGGTGCTGACGCGGCTCGTGACCGATCCGGGCCTGGTCGTGGCGGCGGCCGATGCGCGCGAGGAGATGGCGGCGTCGCCCGCGCCAGAGACGCCCGTGCCGTGGCTGGAGTCGCGCCCGCCCCTCTGACCAGCGGCGGCATCTTTGTCGTATCCGCCGCTACGTTGCACCCATGACTCGCTTCACGGGACCAGGATCGTCTTGCCGCGCAGGCGGCCGGCCTCGGCGTCAGCGGTGCACGGCGGGCAGTTCGGCCAGCGGTCGCTCGGCCGCGATGTCGAGCCGGATCGCACCGTCGTCGACGAGGCGCACGAGGGCGGCGAGGTCCCCGGGGTCGTTGCGCACCACGAACCGCACCGCTCTGATCGAGCGGCCCGGCGGCGGCTCGATCGGCGCGGTGACGGACACGATCGTGCCGGACGGGCGGACCAGCGGTACCAGATCCGCGGGCTCGTCGGCCGGCACCAGGTTGATCACGACGTCGAACGCTCCGCCCGGCGCGCCGCGCGTGTAGTCGTGCACGGTGTGCGCGCCGAGCGCACGCACCGTAGCGGCGCTGCGGGCGCTGGCGGTGGCGGTCACCCGGCCCCCGGCGTACCGGGCCAGTTGCACCGCGTAACCACCGATACCACCGCCACCCCCGTTGACGAACACCTCCGCCCCGCTCGCGATCCGTGCGTGCTCGAACACGGCCTGCCACGCGGTGACCCCGGCGACGGGCAGCGCGGCGGCGTGCGCGAGCGGCACGTCACGCGGCGCGAGCACGAGCAGCGCCGGGTCGACGGCCACGAACTCCGCCGCCGCGCCCCCGTCCACACGCCCCACGACCCGATCGCCGGCCGCGAACGGCCCGCCCGGCGTGACAACGGTTCCCGCGAGATCCCATCCCAGGGTGTACGGCAGGTCGAGCTCGAACATCCCGCGCAGCCATCCGTTGCGCAGCCCGATCTCTGATGGGTTGAACGACGTCCCGGCCACGCGCACGAGCACCTGCCCGTCACCGGGGATAGGGACCGGCACGTCGTCTTCGCGGACCACCGAGGCGTCACCGTACGTGTGTATGCGCATCGCTTTCACGCTTCCGAAGCTATGCGGCGCAACGGACCCGGCCCATGCCCGCGCGTCCCGCGTTCATATGCGAACGTCTTCGGCCGGAATCATCGTGTCGCGGGCGCGCGTTGGCGACAGTTGGTGACACTGTCGCGGTCGGGAGTCTGGAGGCGTGGGTGTGGGCGTGGACGTGCTCAGTGACGCGGTCGCGGTGATGCGCACCGGCCGTCCGGTGTCGGCCCGTCTGGCCTGGCGGGCGCCGTGGGGCCAGCGGTTCGCGACGGTGCCGGGCGCGGCCGGCGTCCAGGTGGTCCTGCGTGGCTCCTGCTGGCTGGTGCCGGACGACCGGGCCCCGATCGCCCTGTCCGCCGGCGACGTGTTGCTGATGGCGCACGGCCAGGGGTACGCGCTGGCGGACTCGCCCGCGACACCGCTGCGACCGTGCACCGCCGGGTCGCCCGAGCCGGCCCGCTCGGGGCCGGGCGCGGAGGCGGGCGTGGTGCTGTGCGGGGCGTACGAGCTGGAGCCGAACCGCGCGCATCCGCTCCTGGACGAGCTGCCGGAGCTGGTACACCTTCGCGCCCACACCGGCCAGAGCCCCCAGCTGCGTGCCGTGGTCGAGCTGCTCGGGGCCGAGCTCGAGCGGCCCGGCGCCGGTGCCGGGGTGGGCGTGACGGCCCTGCTCGACCTGCTGTTCCTGCACGCGTTGCGGGGCTGGTTCGACGGGGCCGCGGCGCTTGGCGGCGACCGGACGGCGGGTACCGACGAAGGCCGGGCACACGGGTGGGCGGGCGCCCTTCGCGACCCGGCGGTGGCCGCGGCGCTCGCGGCCATCCACCGCGACCCGGGCCGGGCCTGGACGGTCGCGGACCTCGCGGCGGTCGGCGGGCTCTCGCGGGCGCCGTTCGCGCGCCGGTTCGCGGCGCTCGCAGGGAGGGCTCCGCTGGCGTACCTCACATGGTGGCGCATGACGATCGCGGCGCGCATGCTCCGCGACTGCGACGCGCCGCTGCGGGTGGTCGCGCAGCGCGTCGGGTACACCAGCGAGTTCGCCTTCGCGGCGGCGTTCAAGCGGCGGTTCGGCACCGCACCGGGGCGCTACCGCCGCGACCGCGCAGCGGCGATGCCCGCGCCCGAGACGCTCGGGCCCCGCTGACCAGCGGCGGCATCTTTTTGTCGTACCCCGCCGCTATGTTCCACCCATGACCCGCCTCCTCGACGTCACCGCGCCCGTCCGCCTCCTGGCCGAGGCCGCCGCCCTCGCCGTCCGGCTGCTCACCGGCCGGTCCCCGCATCCGGTCCACGCGGCCGCGCTGTTGCGTGCCGACGGGGACGGCCTGGCCGTGTCCGCCACCGACGGCGCCCTCACCGTTCGGCTGAGGGTCCCGGCCACCGTCCACGAGCCCGGCGAGGTGCTGGTCTCGCGCCGCGGCCTGGCCGACACCATCGCCGGTCTCGACGCGCCCGAGGCTCGACTGGTCGCCGAGGGCAGTCGCATGGCCGTCCGCGTGCCCGGGGCGCGGTTCGCGCTGCCGGTGCTCGCCGACGTGTGGCCACCGGCCGCCGTCCTGCCGCCGCAGACGGGCCGGGCTCCCGGCCCCGAGCTGCGCACCGCCGCTGCTGCGGTCGCCGGTGCCGCCTCCCGCGAGCACGCCCTGCCCATCTTCACCGGCGTGCGCGTGCGAGCCGTGGCGGGTGGGATGTCGCTGCTGGCCACCGACCGTTATCGGCTCGCCGTGGCCACCGTCCCCGTCGAGGCACCGGCCCCGTTCGACGCCCTCGTTCCCGCGGGCCTGCTGGCTCGCGTCGCCCCGGTCCTGGGCCGCGCCGAGACCGTGGGCCTGCACGCCGCCGGCGAGCTGTTCGGCCTGTCCTGGCCCGGCGGTAGCGTGACGACCCCGACGCTCGGGGACACCTATCCGGACCTCCAGTTCGACCGCCTCCTGGACGTCACCCCGGAGTGCGTGGTCGAGGTCGATGCCGACGCGCTGGCCCACGCCGTCGACCGCGCCGCGGCGTATGCCGGCCAACAGGGCCGTGTGACCCTGCAGTCGATCGAGGGTGCCCTCCTCGTGCAGGCCCGCGACCCGCTGCGCGGCGAGTCGGAGGAGACCGTGAAGGCCACGGTCCGCTCGGGCCAGGCGACCCGGTGCTACCAGGCGCGCCTGCTTGCCGACGCGCTGGGCGCCTTCCCGGGCGAGATCGTGCAACTGCGCGTCCAGCCCGCACTGCGAGCCACGGAGGTGACCACCGCCACCGCCGACCTGCGCTACCTGATCGTCCCGATGCGCCAGCCCGACCCTGCCTGAGCGACACCGAGGGCACGGACGACCCTCCCATCCATCTCACCGCGCGCCGACAACCCCGCGGTCAACCGCAGCGCGCGCGGGGACGGCGGCGTGGTCGACCCGACCGCCCGCGGCGGGCGACGGCGCCGTCATCGACCTCAGCCAGCGGGCGGCGAGGGCGTCGCCGGCCTGGCCGGCGGCGGAGGCGGCGGAGCGCGCGAGGCTGGGATGGCGTCATCGACCTCGACCGGCCCGGCGCGCAGGTGCGTCGGCCGGCCCCGGGCTGCGACGCACGCCTCGTCGAGCATCGCCTCGGCGTTCGGCTTGCAGCTCGCGCACCACGGACAGGCGCACGCCAGGGCGGACCACGGTGGTGCTCACCCTCGCGTCCGCCGCCGTGCGCGCCAGCCGCGTCGGCCGGTGCCGTTGCCCAACCACACCCTGCTGGATGCCACGACGAACACCTTGGTCAGCTCCGGCCCTGGCCCGGACACAGTCATGCCCGGCGCAGCGCCGCCCGCAGCGGCGTGGCCGATCGCCGCCCGATCGCCGTCGCGCCGATCGCGGGCCGTCCCGTCACGCGACCGCCCGGCCACCGGTCCGGGGTGCGGCTGGTCATCCGGTTGGCCACTCGTTCAAGACGTGTAATCGGATCAGGGCCGCGTGGGAGAGCGGCTTCGTCAGGTCGGACACGTCGCCGTTGGTCGTGTAGTCGAGCAGGGTGACCGGGCCGGCGGTGGCCAGGGCACACAGCTGGGTCAGCTCGGTGCCGAGGTGATGGTCGAGGACGAAACGGTAGGCCGGCAGGTAGATGCGCCGGCGCGCGGTCTCGTAGTCGAGCAGGTCGGTGCCGTCGAGGCCGGCGCGATGGCCGTGGACCGGGCCGAAGCGGCGCACCGTGCGCTTCAGGCCGGTCATGCGCGTTGCGGTCAGCAGGTCGCGGTCGACGCCGGCGGTGTCGAACACCTTCAGGGCCTGCCAGATCGCCTCGAGGAGGCGCCGACCGCGCCTGGACTCAGCGGCACCGGGATGCCGCCGTGCGGATAGAACGGGCCGAAACGCACCCACGGGTGTGGGCCGCGGGAGGTCACGTCGACGACGGTGGCAGCGGAACCGGCCGTCCGGCTGCGGTGGTGCACGACCCGGATGTCCATGGCTGGCATCTTGCCCGGGGGGTACGACAGTTTTCGGTCCGCGCGTGGTGGGTACGCCGTGGACGCGACGAAGGAGGAAGATGTGCCGCAGCAGGAGATGCGCCTGCAGTTCTCGCTGGAGCTGCCGCGCGACGCCGCTTTGGTCCGCGATGCGCGGCGAACCCTCGACGGCGCCCTCGCGGGCGCCGGCGTGGCCCAGGACTGCCGTGACGACATCCGGCTCGCGCTCACCGAGGCCTGCGGCAACGTGGTCTCGCACGCGAGCCTCGCCAGCCGCTACCACATCGAGGTCACGGTCGACGACAGCGAGTGCGTGATCGAGGTCACCGACGAGGGCGGCGGCTTCGACCCGGCGCTGGCTGCGGCGGTGGCCGCCGAGGAGCCGGCCAACGAGCCGGCCCGGCTGCGCGAAAACGGTCGTGGCCTGCACGTGCTCGCCGCCGTGGTGGAGCGCCTGGACGTGGTTTCAGTGGAGGACACCGGCACACTCGTGCGATTCGGCAAGCATCTGACGTGGGACCCGTCCGGGTGAGAGTAATCAGCCGTTCGGACGTATGCTTACCCGGACGAACGTATGATGCCACGCACATGCACGCAGTGAACATCGAGAGAGAAGGCGGGACGCCGATGCAGGTCACCTCGACGGTCGACGGACCGCTCGCCGTGGTCACGGCGAGCGGGGAGCTGGACGTCGCGACCGCCCCGGAGCTGCGCGCATACCTGCACAAGCTGATCGACGACGGCGCATCGACGCTGGTGATCGACCTGAGCGACGTCGGCTTCCTCGACTCCACCACGCTGGGCGTGCTGATCAGCGCGCACAAACGCCTCGCGGAGTCCGGCGGCGTCGTCGAGCTGGTCATCCCCCACGCGCGGCTGCTGCGCATCTTCCAGATCACCGGCCTGGACCGGGTGTTCACCATCCACGAGTCACCGGCCGAGGCCGCCGTCCAGTGACGGGCGGCCGTAGGCGGCGTTGAGCACCTGCATCGCCGCGCCGGCCGCGATCACGTCGCCGCCCAGCGCCGACACGGACACGGTCACCGTGAGCCAGTCGGCGCGGGGCACCTGCACGCGCACCGCCGAGGCCACCTCCTCGACGTAGAGGTCATGGTGGCCCAGGAGGTCCGCGCCCGCCAACACCACGTGGCCGACGTCGGTGGTCTGCAACAGGTTGACCACCCCCACGCCGAGCAGCCGCGCGGCGAGCGGCACGTCCCCGCCCGCCACCGCCCGGTCGTGCAGCACCTCCAGGCAGCCATGCCGCCCGCACACGCACCGCGGGCCGTCGAACTGCAAGACCATGTGCCCGAACTCGCCGGCGTTGGTGTGCGCGCCGCGATAGGCCGCGCCGGCGAGCCAGAGGCCGGCGCCGATGCCGGACTCGACCATGATGAGGACGCCGTCGCGGAAGTCGCCGCCGCGGCGCCATGCCTCCGCCGTGACGCCCGCGGTCACGTCTTTGTCCAGGTGTACCGGCATCAGCAGGCGCTTCGCGGCGAGCTCCCGCAGCGGAACGTCATGCCAGTGCCGCAGCCGGTGCGCGTCGCGGACGATGCCGTTCGCGTGGTCGAGCGGCCCGACCATGCCGATGCCGAGGCCGAGGATCCGCGCCGGGTCGACGGGCCGGCGCCGCAGCAGCACCTCGCGCGCCGCGTCTACCCGCGACAGCAGCTGCTCGGGCGTGAAATCGTCCGGCAGCGCCACCACCTCGCCGGCCACCACCTCGCCGAGCAGGTCGGTGAGCACCAGCCGGACGCGGGCACGGGTGACGTGCACGCCGATGGCATACCGGCTCGAGGGCACGATCCGGTAGATCGTGGCCGGCTTGCCCACGCCCCGGCGGCGCACGCCGGCCGGCTCGATCAGCCCGTCGGCGACGAGCCGCGCGAGGACCTTCGACACCGCCTGCGGGGTGAGGCCGGTCGCGGCGGCGATCGACGAGCGGTCGAACTGCGGTGCGGTCCGGGCGAGGCCCACCACGAGCGCGTCGTTGTACTCGCGCAGATATCCGAGGCCGGCACCGGGCGTGTCCACGACCACATCCTATAACGCAACGCTGTTGCTAAAGTGAGCCGCATGGAGGACCTCACCGCGGTTCGCCGCTGGACCGCGCTGCTGGCCCTGTCCCTGGGCGGCTTCGGCATCGGGCTGACCGAGTTCGTGGCCATGGGGCTGTTGCCGGACATCTCCGAGGATCTACTGCCGCAGTTGTACGCCCAATCGTCCGCGAAGGCCGTCGCGCACGGTGGTTGGATGATCACCGCGTACGCGCTCGGGGTGGTCGTGGGCGCTCCCACGATCGCGGCGCTGACCGCGCGGCTGCCCCGCAAGACGCTGGTCGTGGGCCTGCTGGGGCTCTTCACCCTCGGTACCATCGCATCGGCTCTGGCTCCTGGCTTCTGGCTGGTCCTCGTCGCACGCTTCGTGGCCGCCCTGCCACACGGCGCCTACTTCGGCGCGGCCGGGCTCGTCGCGGCGTCGATCATCGGCCCCGGCAGCCAGGCCAAGGGCTTCGCCGCCGTGCTCGGCGGGCTGACCGCCGCGAACGTGTTCGGCGTGCCCCTCATCACGCGGCTGGGCCAGGCCGCGGGCTGGCGGGTCGCGTACCTCGCGATCGCCGTGATGTTCGCCGTCACGCTCGTATTCGTCGCGCTCACGGTGCCGAGGACCCCCGCCGACCCGGCCGGCTCACCGCGCGCCGAGCTGCGCGCCTTCCGCAGCCCGCAGGTGTGGCTGGTCGCGGCGACCGGCGCGATCGGCTTCGGCGGGTTCTTCGCCATCGACAGCTACATCGCGCCGGTCACCACGCACGTCGCGCACCTGTCCGAGGGCGCGGTGCCCTGGGTGCTCGTCGCGGTGGGCCTCGGCATGACCGTCGGTAACGCGCTCGGCGGCTGGGCCTCCGACCGCAACCTGCGCCGCAGCCTGCTGAGCGGGTTCATCATGTTCATCGCGAGCATGGCCGCGTTCGCCGTGCTCGCCCAGAACCGTTACACGCTGTTCGTGGGCGCCTTCCTCGTCGGCGCCGCGGGGCTGTTCCTCGGCCCGGCGATGCAGTCGCGCCTGATCGGCGTCGCGCCGGGCGCGCAGCTGATGGGCGCTGCGGTGAACCAGTCCGCGATGAACGTCGGCAACAGCCTCGGCGCCGCGCTGGGCGGCCTGGTCATCGCCGCAGGCTGGGGGTACATCGCGCCGACCTGGGTCGGGGTCGCGCTGGGCACCGCCGGACTCGCGCTGGCCGCGGCGAGCTTCGCCCTGGAGTCCCGCTCGTCGCGACGACCGGACCGCACAACGCCTGACGCGGACCTGGCCCCGGTCGGCTGACCCGCAATCACCTACCGCGGCCTCGCTGCTTCGAGGACGAACGCGTTCGGCCGGGCTCGTCATCTCGTTCGGTAACGGACGTGTCCGGTCGGGCGGAACGGGCCCAGGACGAGGCCGCGATTGGCGCCGCCGCGGATCGCGAACTGGGTCTGCACCCGCAGGGACACGCCGGCGATGCGGACCGGGCGGCGCACCTCGTACAGAGGCGAGAACGGCGGCTCGAAGTAGCAGGTGTCGCCGTAACGCGGCACGTGAAACCACAGGTGGCCGGTCCGCAGGCCGGTCTCGACCTGCGCCTGGATGGCCAGCGTCGCCGCCGGGTTCGGATCGGTGCGCCACATCTCGGTGACCGCCCGCCGCGCGTGCGGGTCCTGCCTGAAGCGCGCCAGCGTGGCCCGGTCGGTCATGCACCACACGTCGAAACGCGGACCGGCCAGCAACGAGGGCATCGCGGCCAGCTGCCCGACACGGAACCACAGCTCAAGGGCCCGCTTGAGGTTTCGCTCGATGAGCTCGTGCAGCCGCGCGTGGTGGCGCCCCACGGTGCGCAGCCCGGCGGCGTACTCCACGGCGGCCACCGCCGCCGCGGTGTCCTGGTGGAGCCGGTTGACCGCGGACTCGAACTGCGGCGGCACCCCGGTGCGTACCAGCGCGTGCAGGGCCACCTCGACGTGATCCCGGACCGGCGTGACCGCCGCCTGCAGCGCGCTCAGGTGCTCGGGCGGGCAGCTGACGACCTCCGCCCAGGGCGGCAACGGCGCGGGCAGCAGGGTGTACATGGCGATGTCGTACTCCGGGTTGGCCCGCGCCTGCCTGGCCCGCGACACCCACTCACCGACCGCCGCCAGCCACGCCGCCGCCTGGTCGAACGTCACTGGCGGCACGTATCCGGCGGTGCCCGGCCGCGCGGCGTAATCGGCGTCGAGGAAGGTCTCGCCGAGCGTCTGCAGCACGAACGCGTTCCACGCCGCCAGCAGCTGACTCGCCGCCGCGGTCGGCGCGTTCCACAGCGAGGGCAGCCGCTCGCGCAACTCGTCGGCCGCGAGGATCTCGTCATACGCGACGCGCCCGGCCGCGCGCAGCGCCTCCAGATAGGCGGCGTCCCGCTCTCCGGCCAGCCCTGCCCGCAGTCGAGTCAGTAAGCTCGGCTGCTGGGGTTCCACCACCACACGGTAGCGCCCCGGGTCCAGATCAACCGGCCCAGGCGGACCGCCCGCCGACCTCGCCAAGGTCGCCCATATCGACTCCGGCCTGCGCCAACAGCTCCGCGACCCGCCCGATCGTCAAGAAGTCGACCACGTTGTCACCGTGAATGAGCCTGTACCACCTGGACCCGCTCGGATGCCGCACGACCTCGACCCGCCACTGTCCGTCGGGCGTCTGCATGGCACCGATGACCTTCACCCAGCGAGGCTACTTCGCCCCCTGACCTGGGCAAAGGCTAGATCGGCAACTACACCCGTGTAGTTTCGGCGCCACCCGCGGCGCGCCCCAGGTTCACCTCTTCGATCACGCCGGGTGATACTGGCGGGCGTGAAACTCGCGGAGGCTCTCGCACTACGCGCCGACGCGGCGCGCCGGGTCGAACAACTCCGTGCTCGCGTCACCGCGAGCGCTCGCTACCAGGAGGGCGAGACGCCCGCCGAGGATGCGGTGGCACTGCTTGGCGAGGTCGCGGCGGTGCTGGAGGAGTTGGAGTCGCTGATCCGGCGCATCAACCGGACCAACGCGGCGACCGTGGTCGAGGGCGGCACGCTCACCGATGCCCTGGCCCGCCGCGATGTGCTGCGCCTGCGGCACGGCGTGGTGACCGCCGCCGCGAACGCCGCGGCCGGGGAGGGGCAGCGCGGACTGCGGCAGCTGCGGTCCGAGCTGAAGATGATCTCGGCACTGCCGGTGGCCGAGCTGCGCGGTGAGGCCGACGATCTGGCCCGGCAGTTGCGCGAGGTCGACACCCTCATCCAGCGCACGAACTGGGAGGCCGAGCTGCTCGACTGAGAGACGAGGGACGCGGAGCGGGTAGCCGACGTGGAGGCGTGCACGACCCGAGAGCCGGCGGGCAATCCGGCTCCCTCCTTTGGCGCGCCGCGGGCAGGCGCAGGGGTTCGACTCCTCGGCATACAACGCATGCCCAGCACGGCGCACAAGTGATGGTGCATTGAGTACGGCACACCACCGGGTGCAGATCCACGACGGCGAGGGCGGGCAAGGGGTACTCCGCGGCCCACGGGCCCACGACCATGAGCTGATCACCAGTGCGGCTGCCGTCCACCCGTGGCGGTTCGGTGGGCGCCCCGCGGCGTAGCGGGCCGTGGCCGTGTCTTTCGCGGACGGGACTGTGTGCGGAAACACCGACGTACCCTGTCAGGTTTTCCTGGCACGGTGACCCGCATGAACCCAGCACTCAACGGAATCCCCGGCGCCGCGCCCGGCTCGCTCGCCGGACGGGTCGCGCTCGTCGCCGGCGCCACGCGCGGCGCCGGACGGCAGATCGCCGTGCAGCTCGGCGCCGCCGGCGCGACCGTGTACGCCACCGGACGGACCACCCGCTCACGACGTTCGGAGATGGATCGGCCGGAGACCATCGAGGAGACCGCCGAGCTGGTCACGGCCGCGGGTGGCGTCGGCATCGCGATCGGCGCCGACCACCTCGACCCGGTGCAGGTGCGCGGCGTCGTGGAGCGCGTCGACGCCGAGCACGGGCGCCTCGACGTGCTCGTCAACGACATCTGGGGCGCCGAGGGGATGTTCAGCTGGGACAAGCCGCTGTGGGAGGACGACCTCGACGTCGGCCTGCACCTGCTGCGCCTGGCGATCGACACGCACATCATCACCAGCCACGCCGCGCTGCCGCTGCTGATTCGCAACCCCGGCGGCCTGGTGGTGGAGATGACCGACGGCACGGCGGAGTACAACGACAAGCGGTACCGCGTCTCGTTCTTCTACGACCTGGCCAAGGCGTCCGTGCTGCGCATGGCGTTCGCGTTGTCCGAGGAGCTCAAGTCGTTCGGCGGCACCGCGGTCGCGCTCACGCCCGGCTTCCTGCGCTCCGAGCTGATGCTGGAGCACTTCGGCGTCACCGAGGCGAACTGGCGCGACGGCGCGGCGAAGGACCCGCACTTCGCGATGTCGGAGACGCCGGTGTACGTCGGGCGAGCCGTCGCCGCGCTGGCCGCCGACCCGCGGGTGGCGCGCTGGAACGGCGCCTCGCTGTCCAGCGCGGGGCTGGCGAAGGAGTACGGCTTCACCGACGCCGACGGCAGCCGCCCCGACTGGTGGCGCTACGACGCCGAGGTGGTCGCGGCCGGCCGCTCCGGCGGCGCTGAGGGCTACCGTTAGTCCGGTGCGTGTCTCCCGGCTCATCTCGCTCGTGCTGCTGCTGCAGGCCGGCGGCACGCGCACGGCCGCCGAGCTGGCCGAGCGGCTGGAGGTCTCCGAGCGCACGATCTACCGCGACATCCTGGCCCTGTCCGCCGCGGGCGTGCCCGTCTACGCGGAGCAGGGCCGGGCCGGTGGGTACCGGCTGCTGGACGGCTACCGCACCCGGCTCAACGGGCTGAGCCGGGCCGAGGCCGAGGCGCTGTTCCTGTCGGGACTGCCCGGCCCGGCCCGGGACATGGGCCTCGGCGAGGCGCTCGCGGCGGCGCAGCTGAAGGTCACCGCCGCGCTGCCCGGCCCGCTGCGCGAGGCGTCGGCGCGGGCCGGGCAGCGCTTCCACTTCGACGCGCCGGGCTGGTTCCGCGACGCCGAGCCGCCACCGTGGCTGGCCGAGCTCGCCCGGGCTGTGTGGGAGGACCGCGTCGTCGCGCTGACCTACGCCGGGCGGGCCGGCGAGGTGACCCGCACCGTCGAGCCGCTCGGCCTGGTCCTCAAGAACGGGGTCTGGTATCTCGTGGGCCGCGTCGGCACCGAGGAGCGCACCTACCGCGTGGACCGGTTCCGCGCGGTGACGGCCACGGACGAGCGCTTCGGCCGCGACGGCGGCTTCGACCTGGCGTCGTTCTGGTCGCATCGGGCCGCCGAGTTCGAGCGCGCCCTGCTGGCCGAGACGGTCACGGTGCGGCTCAGCCCGGCCGGCCTGCGCCTGCTGCGCCACGCCGTCGAGGCGGTCGCCTACCGGGCCGCGGCGCAGGGCGCCGGCCCGCCGGACGCGGCCGGCTGGGTCACCGTCGAGCTGCCGGCGGAGTCGGTGCCCGTCGCCTACGCCCAGCTGCTCGCCCTGGGCCCGGAGGC
Source organism: Dactylosporangium sp. NPDC051484 (assembly GCF_040689395.1). NCBI lineage: Bacteria > Bacillati > Actinomycetota > Actinomycetes > Micromonosporales > Micromonosporaceae > Dactylosporangium > Dactylosporangium sp. NPDC051484. The sequence continues at coordinate 173,811 of NZ_JBFAZX010000007.1, forward strand.
GGAGATCGTGGCCCCGCCGCAGCTGCGGGACATGGTCGCCGCGGCGGCGGAGCGCACCGCCGCGCTGTACCGGCGCTGATACGACAGCGCGGCGACGGCGAGCGCCCACCCGTAGCCGCCCGCGGCGAGCGCGCCCGGGCTGACCGTGCCCCGCAGCATGAGGCTCGCGGTGCCGTACACCGTCAGTAGCCCCGCGGCCGCCCACACCCCGGGCATCGGCAGCCGTACCGCGGCGGGCCGGATCAGCGCCATCATCAGGGCCCACGCGGCGAGCGCCCCGCCGAGGACGATGGCGGTGCCGTACCACGGCAGCCCGAACCCGGACACGACGAACGGAACGATTGTCAGGCACCCCGCGTAGGCATACCAGCGCACGGTCCTCGATGCTCCCGCCACAGCCATGTGGCTCAGCCTGCCCCCGCCGGTTGTGACCAGCCTGAGGAAACCTGTGGATCACTCAGCGACGCCGGCCCGCGGGGCGGCGGTCTCAGCCGAACAGGCTGGCGGCGAGGTCGACGAGGGACGAGCCGGCCATGGCGCCGGCGACGCGCTCGCGCGGTTCGGCGTGGCGCCAGTCGATGACCGCCACCGTGGGGTCGGCGGGGTCGACGCGCACCGGGACGCGCACGCCGGGCCCCACGAAACGCACCAGCGGCAGCGGTACCACCTGTCGCACCCGGGCGTTCACCGTGCCGCCGCCGGGGACCGGGACGGCGAGGTCGATCCGGCTCGCGCCGCGCTCGTCGGGGTCGGTGGACAGGCCGGTGATCGCGGTGATGACGGCCGCGCACGGCACGCCCTCGCGTAGCACCCGCCGCAGCCGGGCCAGCCGGCGCGCGCCGACGATGAGCAGCGGCAGCCCGATGCCGGCGAGCACCGGCACGAACGCCGCGGTGACCGCGAGGGTGATCCAGTCGTCGGTGGCCGGCTCGGCGGGCAGGGACACCCACACCAGGGCGGCGGCTCCGGCCATGACGAGGGCGATCGGGGTGAGGATGGCCCCGGTGAGCCGGGCGATGCCGGCGCCGGACTGCAGCGCCGGCAGCCTGGACGGCGCGGCGTGGGGGAGGGGGTTCGCCATGCGTCGAGCATCGGCGAACCCCCGGGCCCGAGTCAGTCGTGCAGGTTCGATCCGGGCTGTGGTGCGGACACCACCAGCGTCGCGTCGCCGACGAGCCGGTCCAGGAAAGCCGACAGTTTCCGCTCCAGCCGAATGATCTGCTCCTCGACGCTGAGCGTCTCGTCGAGCCGGCCACCGGCGCCGGGGCGGCGCAGGCCCCGCACGTACAGCGGGCAGGCGAGGTCGGAGCAGAGGTACACGCCGACGGAGTCGCCGCCCCGGCCCGCCTTGCCGCCGCGGCGGCCGGTCATCAGCGACACGCCGCTGCCGGGGTGCGTGGTCAGGCACAGCGAGCACATCCCGCGGTGCTGGAAGCGGCGGCCGCGCTGCTCGGCGACGCGCAGCGAGACGGCCGCGAGCCCGCCGGCGTGCTCCGCGGCCAGGTAGGCCCGCTCCGGCGCGCCCGGGTCGCGCCAGCCCAGGAAGTCGAGGTCCACCCATGGGCGTTCGGCCAGGTCGCGCGGGACGTGGGCGCGCTGCGCCTCGCCGCGGGAGCAGTTGACGAAGGCGGCGCGGATGTCGGTTTCGCTCAGCGGTCGCATGTTCCGGACCGTACGGTTCCCTAAAGGCTTTAGGCAAGCAATTATCAATCTCCCAGATTTGGGATATCGTCTCGAATATGGGAGACGACCTGGACCCGATCGAGGCCCGGCTCGCCGGTCGCCTGGCCGAGCTGCGGCTGGAGCACGGCTGGTCGCTGGAGGAGCTCGCACGGCGCGCCGGGGTGAGCCGCTCGACGCTCTCGCGCCTGGAGCGCGGCGAGATCAGCCCGACCGCGGCGCTGCTGGGCAAGCTCTGCGCCGCCTACGGCCGGCCGATGTCGCGGCTGCTCGCCGAGGTCGAGCCGGAGCCGCCGCAGCTGGTGCTGGCCGAGCGGCAGCCGGTGTGGCGGGACCGGGAGACCGGGTTCACCCGTCGCTCGGTGTCGCCGCCGCACCCGGGCCTGCGCGGCGAGGTCGTCGAGGGCGTCCTCGAGCCGGGCGCCGACATCGCCTACGAGGAGCCGTCGGTCGCCGGACTGGAGCACCACCTGCTGGTCCTCGACGGCGCCGTCGAGATCACCGTCGGCGGCGCCGCGCACACCGTAGGGCCGGGGGACTGCCTGCGGTACCGGCTGTGGGGCCCGTCCCGGTTCGTCAACCACGGGCCGGGGCCCGTGCGCTACATCCTGCTCATCGTCCTGCCCTGAGGGAGCCACCGTTGCCCACGATCACCCGTCTGTCCCCCGGCTCGTACGCCGGGCAGGTCGACAACCTCGCCGCGGTGCTCGCCGACGCCGTCGCGCACGGTGCCTCCGTCGGCTTCCGCGCCCCCTTCGGCGCGTGCGCCGCGGCCGAGTGGTGGCGCACCCGCGAGCCGGCCGTGCGCGACGGCAGCCTCAGAGTCTGGATCGCCGAGGACGGCACGGGAGTGGTCGGCACCGTGAGCCTGGCCCTGGAGAGCAAGCCCAACGGCCGCCACCGCGGCGAGGTGCTCAAGCTCATGGTGCACAGCCTGGCCCGCGGCCGCGGCCTGGGCCGGGCCCTGCTGGACACCGCCGAGCGGGCCGCCGCCGAGGCCGGCGCGAACCTGCTGCTGCTCGACACGGCGACGGGCAGCCCGGCCGAGCGGCTGTACGAGACGTCGGGCTGGACGAGGTACGGCATCGTCCCGGACTATGCCGCCGACCCGGCCGGCACCCTGGCGGACTGCAGCTTCTTCTACAAGCGCCTCACATCGCCGGAGCATTCGGCGGCGATCGACGCGAGCAACTCGTCGCACCAGGCGGTGAACGGGGCGCGGTCGCCGCGCACCGGGTGGACGCGGTTGCCGAGCACCACCACGCCGTAGCCGCGGCCCGGCTCGAACCAGATCCGGTTGCCGACGAACCCGGACGCGCCGAAGCCGTCGGCGCCGGCGCGCGGTCCGCCGATCCCGCGGGTGGGATGCAGCCACCAGCCGGCCGCGAACCGCTCACCGGCGCCGTTGTCGGCCAGGCACGGCGGTGCGGCACCGAGCCACGGCCGGGCGGCCGCGGTGACCAGGGCCAGGGTGCCGAACGCGCCGGCGTGCCCGGCCGCGCCGCCCATCGCCGCCGCGTTCTCGTCGTGGACCTCGCCGACGATGAGCCGGCCCCGCCACGGGCAGCGCTCGGTCGCCACCGCCGGCGCGACCGGCCCGCCCATCCGCAGCCCGCTCCGGCGCGCGGCCAGGTCCGCGAGCGACCGCCCGGTCAGGTCCGCCACGAGGGCGCCCAGGATGATGTACCCCAGGTCGCTGTACACCGGCCCGGGCTCGGTGGGCGGCGTGCCCAGTGCCGCGTCCACGATCGCGGCGCCGCGCAGCTCCCGGTAGAGCGGCGCGTCGGCCGGCAGCCCCGAGCGGTGCGCGAGCAGGTCGTCGAGGGTCGCGCCGCCGGTCGGCCGCCCCGCCGCGCGCGGCCAGAACGCGCCGATCGGCCGGTCCCGCGGCACCGGCAGCGCCAGCACCTCGGGCAGCGTCACGAGCACCTTCGTCAGGCTGGCCAGGTCCCACCAGCAGTCCGCCGTGGCCGGCCGCCCGGTGGTCAGGTCCGCGACCCCGTGCACCGCCGTGGCGAGGACCCGCTCGCGGTCGAAGACGCTCACCGCCGCGGCCGGCATCGGCGCGCGCCGGGCCAGGGTGTCGACGACGGCGGCGAGCGCCATCTCAGCCCACCTCCCCGGACTTCCCGGACTCCCCGGTGCACGCCGCGTGCAGGGCGCGCGCGGCGCGGATCGCCGAGCGGATCTCCTGCAGGTAGCGGTCGGCGCCCTCGGCGCCGGGCGGCTGGGGCGTGCTCGCCAGCCGCGGATCGAACCCGACGGTGTCGATGCCGCAGCGGTACCGCAGCCCGAGCACCCGGATCGCGTCGCAGTGCTGGAACGGCACGTAGATCGGCGACGTCACCACCAGGATTCGCATTCCCGGCCGGGGCCGGGTCCGGGCCGCCCAGAACGCGTAGGTGTCGGCGGTGTTCGGCCGCGGCGCACCGCGCCTGTGCGGGGCGCTCAGCACGTCGACCGGCCGGTCGCCGAACGCCGCCCGCACGCCGGCCGCGAGCGCGTCGGCCTCCGTCTCGCAGCCGCCCAGGCCGGGCAGGGCGCGCTCCTCGGCGCCGAGCGGGCGCCGGCTGCCCAGCGCCGCGACCTCGCCGACGCGCAGCGCCGCGGCCAGCCGCGCGGCGTGCTCGGTGCGCTGCAGGCAGGCGCGGGCCAGCCCGCCCAGGACGAGCAGGTGCGCGTACTCGCGGTGCGGCGGCTCACCGGTGCCGGCCAGGCCCAGCTCCGGCGCGGCCACCAGCGCCGCGGCGGCCAGTCGCTCGGGCAGGTCGACCCGGACCCGGTCGCGCTCGGCGCCGCCGAGGCGGCCGCGGAAGTTCCAGTGATCGTCGGAGAACTCGTCGAGCCAGCCGAGCAGCGCGCCGGTGTCCGCCTCGGGCAGTTCACCGCCGAACGCGGCGACGAGCTCCCGCATCGGTGCCGACCCCGCCCACCGGTGCAGCTGGGCGGGGAGCCGGCCGGGATCGAGCCCCGGGGGACACTGCGGCAGGGGCGCCGCTACCGGGTTTCCCGGATGTCCGAGTAGATGTCGTAGCCGTGAATCCACGCCACATTGTCCGGCAGGGAGTCCAGTCGCGCGTTGCGTTCGTCGGCGGCGGGGCCGTCGGGCAGCTGGAAGCACGCCGCGTTGCCGCGCGAACCCATCTGGATCTTCCGGGTCCGGGCCTTGCGCAGGTGCTCGTATTGCCGCAGCGCGCCGGTGACGCTCATCCCGTCGGCGCCGAGACATTCGGCGAGCGCGCCCGCGTCCTCGACGGCCTGATTGCTGCCCTGCCCGGCGTGCGGCAGCATCGGGTGAGCGGCGTCGCCCAGCAGCGTCACCCGGTCGGTGCTCCACCGGCGCAGCGGCTCACGGTCGTAGAGGGCCCAGCGGCCGGTCTCCTCGACGTTGCCGAGCATCGTGGTCACCGTGTCGTTCCAGCCGGCGAACGCGGCGACCGCCTCGGCCGGCTCGCACCCGGCCGACCACGACTCGAGGGTCCACTCGGGGTCGGGCACGTAGGCGACGAAGTTGATGAGCTCGCCGCCGCGGACCGGATACGCCACCAGGTGCCGGCCGGGGCCGAGGAAGAACGTGAGGCCGAACTCGTCGCCGCCGGGCACCTTGTCGACCGGGACCACGCCGCGGAAGCAGCTCATCGCCGAGAAGACCGCCTCGTCGGGGCCGGTGACGTGGTGGCGCACCGCGGAGCGCAGCCCGTCAGCCCCCACGACGAGGTCGGCCCGCGCCAACGTGGCGTCGGCGAACTCGACCTCGACGCCGTCCGGGGACTCGTGCACGGCCACGCACCGGCGGCCCAGCCGCGGCTTCCCGTCGTATCCGGCGAGCAGCACCTGGTGGAAGTCGGCGCGGTGGATGCCGAGAAACGGGCCGCCGAAGCGCTGCTCGTACCACTCGCCCATCGGGTGCTCGAAGAAGACGTCGCCCGACTTCCAGTGGTGGAACTCGATGCGCTGGAGGTTGGACGCCGCGCCGCGAAGGGCCTGGCCGAGGCCGAGCCGGTCCAGCACCCGCATGCCGTTGCCGCCGAGGGACACCGCCGCGCCGATCTCCCGCAGCTCGCTCGCCTGGTCGTAGACGTCGACCTCGAAACCCTTGGCCTGCAGGGCGATCGCGGCGGTGAGGCCGCCGATGCCCGATCCGATCACAGCGATGCGCAACGGCGCGGACCTGGCCATCGAAGACTCCACCGGAGAACGAGGGGGGACAATATGAGTGGGACGAAAGGCAGCGGGCGACGGAAGCCTAGTCGCCAGGTACAGATTCTTTCAACGCAGTCGCGTCAGCCACCGCGATGCGTTTTGGTGACACAGCGTCGATCAATTTCCTGACGCCGCGCGGCGAACCGGGGCCCTAATGTCACTGGGCGTCAAGTGAAGACGAACGTCCGACCAGAGGGAGTACTGGTACCACATGGGCCTGTTCAAGCAGATGAAGGACCTCCGCAACATGGCCGCGCAGGCGCCCGGCATGGTCGCGCAGGCGCAGCAGACCGCCGCCGCCGCGCAGGCCTACGCCGCGCAGAGCCAGGCCGCGTACGGCATGAACGGATACAACACCGCCAATGCCTTCGGTGCGCCGGTCGCGACCGGCATGGCCTCCGATGACCCGCGCCTGGCCCCGATCGCCGGCGTCGACCTGGCGATGTACGCCCGCGTCTCCAAGGCCGCCGCGCAGGAGGGCCTCGCCGCCGAGGGTGTCGTGGCCAAGGCGCAGTCCTTCGGCATCGCCGCCGACGCGTGGCAGCAGGCCGCGACCGGCTGGCCGGCGCGCATGCGCGGCGACACCCAGCTCGCCGTGCAATACGGCAACCTGTACGGCCAGGTCTGAGCGGCATGGGCCTCTTCGGCGACCTGCGCCGCCTGCAGCGGCAGGCGAACGAGATGAGCGCGAACCACGACCCGGCCGCCCAGATGCGCGCCGGCATGGCCCAGATGCAGCAGACGATGCAGGCACAGACCGAGGACCTCGAACTGCTGCGCACCGGCGTGCCGGGCGAGGCGACGATCATCGGGCTCGCCGACACCGGCGCCCGGGTGAACCTGCAGCCGATGGTCCGCCTCAGCCTGCTCGTGGAGGCCGGTGGGCGCCCGCCGTATCCGGTCACCCGCGAGGTCCTGCTCCCGCTGAACGCCTCGGCCCAGGCCGGTGTCGGGCAGCGGGTCACGGTGCTCGTACACCCGCAGCAGCCCGAGCGGATCCTGGTGCGCTGGGGCGTGTGAACTCACGCGGTCCAGGTGACGGCGGGTCACGCGCCCGCTCGCCAAGGTTGGCGCGTAAACCCGGTCCGGAGGCCTGAGGTACCCGCAGGCACCGGACCGGACCGGACCGCCCAACCGAGGGAGATTTCCGTGACCAGTGCCACCGCCGAGCGCCAGGAAACCACCGAGCGCGAGATGGGCATCGAACACCCGCTTCTCCTCGCCGCGCTCATGTCGCGCCGCGAGGAGGGCGAGAGCATCTTCGAGAACCCGCTCCTCGTCGCCGCGCTCGCGAAGCGGCGCTCCGAGGAGGGTGAGAGCATCTTCGAGCACCCGCTGCTCATCGCCGCGCTGGCCAGGCGCCGTCGCGAGGAGGAGGGCGAGAGCATGATCGAGCACCCGCTGCTGCTCGCCATGCTCGCCCGGCGCAGTGGCCGCCGCCGCGGCGGCATTGAACACCCGCTGATGCTCGCCATGCTCATGCGCCGTCGCGAGGAGGAGGGCGAGAGCATGATCGAGCACCCGCTGATGCTCGCCATGCTCGCCCGGCGCCGGTCTGAGGAGGGCGAGGGCATCGAGCACCCGCTGCTCCTGGCCGCACTGGCCAAGCGCCGGTCCGAGGAAGGCGAAGGCATCGAGCACCCGCTGCTGCTCGCGGCGATGCTCGCCCGCCGCTGACGATCGACCGGCCGGCGGCCCGGTCCAGGGCCGCCGGCGGTCCCGACCCGGGCCCGCCCCACCGCCGACCGGCGGGGCGGGCCGCCGACCAGCGCGGAAAGGAGCACGCCATGCCGGCCGAAACACCACACGAACACGAGGGGTCGCAGCCGTTGGACGCCCTCATCGATGACCTGATTCACGACATCCTCAGCGACGCCGGCCGCGCGACCGGCATAACCGGACGCGGCCGTGCCGGTGCCGGAGGCCTCCTCGAATCCGTCATGGGACTCACGCCCCGCCTCGCGCCCGGCACGCCGCTGCTGGAGCGGGTGCTGCTCGTCGAGGCGCTCGCCGGAGCACTCTCCGACGCGCTCGCCCCGGCCCTGGCCTCCGCGCTCGCCCCGCGGATCCTGCAGATCATGGAGGGCGAGGGGAGCGAGGGGAGCGAGGGGCAGCCCAGGCCTCCCGCCACCGGCACGACCCGGCCCGCCTCCCGGAAGACCGACGCGGCGAAGTAGCCGCCCGGCCCCGGCCCCGGCCCCGCAATGCGGACGGGGCTGGGGCGGTCGCACCCGGCGACGGGACGGCCCCGGCGGGAAGGCGGCGCACGGCGTGCACCGGGCGGCATCGGCATGGTGTCCGCCGCCGGCCGCTCTGCTCGCCGGCCGCCGCCGCGACGCCTGCAGGCTCCCCGCCGGCGGCGCGCCGTCGGCGGCGTCGCGGCGAGCCCGCCGACAAGGGCGAGGCGATCGCGGCCGGCTCGATCGCCAAGCCGCGCCGGACGGTGACCGTGGTCGATTGCAGCCTCTCGACCCGGTTCAGGGCATCCAGGTCACGAGTAGTCGGGCGCCATCGCGGTGGCGTTGAGCGCCTCGACGATGGTCGCCTCCTCATAGCGGAAGTGCCCGTCGAGCTGCGCGGTGAGCCGGTCCAACTCGTCGCGCAGCAGCTGCGGGTCGCCGGTCGCGGGATCGTGGTCGCCGACCAGCCGCTGGATCTCGCCCTGCAGGCGGGCCACGACCTTGTGCTCCTCTGCGAGCTTCTCGAGCGCCGCCCGCAAGCTTGGAAACTGGCGTGCCAGCGTGGGAAAGACGGCCATGTCCTCACCGACGTGGTGCCGGTTGAGCGCGCCGCAGAAGGTCAGGCAACGCGCCCGCATCTGCTCACCCAGCTCGAGCGCGGGCAGCCGGGGCGTGACGCCGTCGCCGGCCGAGAGGGCCTCGTCAACCTGGCGGCGCAGCTCGGCGAGCTCGTTGCGGAGCCAGTCGTGCACCTCCACCAACCAGTCGCCCATGCCCTTGACCCGCTCGGCGCCCGGCTCGGGGTCGAGCCGGTGCAGCACCACGATCGGGATCCGGCGGGTCGTCCGGGCCTGGTAGTCACCGTAGCCGGGTGCCTGCTCCACCACCTTGGCCCACAGCTTCTCGTACTCGTCGCCGTCCGGGATGGCTGCCATCGCGCGGTACTTGTCCGTGCCGACCTCGACGGTCACCGCCGGGTGGTGCCGGATGTTGTGGTACCAGGCCGGATGGTTCGGGGCGCCCATGGCCGAGGCCACGACGACCGATTTCCCGTCGACCTCCAGATGGCCGAGCGGCACCGTGCGCTCCTCGCCGGTCCGTGCGCCGGTGGTGGTCAACAACGCCAGCGTGGCGTCCTGGAACATCCCGCCGACTTTGCCGCCGTTTTCGCGGAACTCCTCGATGATTCGACGCTGAAATTCGTTGACGTCGAAGTTCGCGTACGTCTCCGTCATGCAATCCCCATCCTTTGCGTAAAGATGGAGGACGATTTACCAGCCGAGGACAGGCACGATGGCACCTCGCAAGCCGTACGCAGGGCAGACGCGGACTTCACCTGCGATCAGGCGGATGTCAGAGTCTGCGATCAGGTACCGGCAAATGCCGGTCCTACTAGGGCTGGAAAGCCGCTACCTCCATGCGTAGGCCCATACGGGGCTCGACCGAAAATAACACTCCCCCGCGAGCAGTCGCAACGTGCGAAGAGCATCTGGGGCAAGATCCGCCGGGTCGAGCCGCGCGCCCGGGAGCGCGGCAGGCACCCCGACCCCCACCCCGACCCCACGGCCCGCCCCGACGGCGAGTTCTGGGATTGCTTACCCGCGCGGCGAGGGCGGGCCGCCGGTAGGCGCCGCCGTCATCCGCCGGCCTGGCGAAGGCATATGATCCGATCCGGACGGGGAACCCAGGCGGAAACAAACGTGCGGAGAGCGGACATGTCAGGCGCCGAGTGGATGAAGGCCAAGCCGGACGCGACCCACGCGCCCATCGACCTGCAGACCGACCGGCCCCATCCGGCCCGGGTCTACGACTACCTGCTCGGCGGCAAGGACAACTTCCCCGTCGACCGCGCCGCCGGTGAGGCGGGGCTGAAGGCCAACCCGAGCAGCCGTATCCCGCCCCGGGAGAACCGCAACTTCCTGCGCCGCGTGGTCGACCACCTCGCCGCGGAGTGCGGCGTGCGGCAGTTCCTCGACATCGGCACCGGCATCCCGACGTCGCCCAACGTGCACGAGGTCGCGCAGGCGGTCGCGCCGGACTCGCGGATCGTCTACGTCGACAACGACCCGATCGTGCTGGCCCACGCCCGCGCGCTGCTGACCAGCAAGCCGGAGGGGCGCACCGAATACGTCGACGCCGACCTGCGCGACGTCGATCGCATCCTCTGCGCGCCGCAGCTGCGCGAGGCCATCGACCTGGACCAGCCCGTGGCGTTGCTGCTCATCGCGATCATGCACTTCGTCGGCGACGCCGACCGGCCGTACGAGATCGTCCAGCGGCTCGTCGACGCCCTGCCCTCCGGCAGCTACCTCGCGCTGTCGCACCTCACCGGCGACTTCGACGCGACGGCGTGGGAGCGCGTCGCGGCGATCTACGCCAAGCAGGGCGTCACGATGCAGGTCCGCTCGCACGAGGAGATCTCCCGCTTCTTCACCGGCTTGGAGCTGGTCGAGCCGGGCCTGCCGATCGTGACCAAGTGGCGCCCGGACGCCGACGTCAACGCGTCGGCCACCGACACCCAGGTCGCGGTGTACGGCGGCCTGGCGCGCAAGCCTTAGCGATCGGCCGGAGCTCGGCTACGGGGCCTGCTGGAGGTCGGCCCGGATGAGGCTGTAGACGGCCATGTCGGCCCGGGTCCCCGCCCGGGTCGGCGCCAGGCTGCGCAGCACGCCCTCGAAGCGGAACCCGGCCGCCTCGGCGACCCGCCGCGAAGCGGCGTTGAGGGTGTCGGCCTGCAGGTGGATGCGCTCGAAGCGGATCTCGGTCAGCGCCCAGCGGGCCACCTCGGCGGCGCTCTCGGCGGCGTAGCCGAGGCCGCGCGCCCACGGCGCCGTCCAGTAGTGCATCTCCGCCGAACGCGCCGTCCAGTCGGCGTTGAACAGCGACACGTGCCCGACGAGCCGCCCGCCCGCGCGCGGCTGCAGCGCGAACCCGACGCCCGCGCCGTCCAGGCGCCGCTGCTCGATGCCGCTGGTACACCAGGACACCGCCGTCGGCAGGTCCGCCGCCGCGTACGGGTATCCGACCGGCGCGTTGCGCACGAACGCCTCGTCCTGCCACGCCTCGTGCACGTCGGGGGCATCGGCGGCGGTGAACGAGCGCAGCACCAGCCGCTCGCTGGTGAGTACCGCGGACGGGAAGCGTTCGACAGCCTGAACCATCCCCGAAACATAGCCCGTGGCTCCGGCTCAGGCCCCGGGTTCGCTTGCGTCGCAACAATGACATTTACGAGCGTCTCATTGTGTCACTGCGCAGAATCGCTGGCTATGAAACTCACACGGGTCCTCGTCGTCGCGGCCACGGTCGCGGCGGCGGTGGCGATCGCACCCCAGCCCGCCCTCGCCAGTCCGTCCGGCACCGGATGGTCCGGCTCCTGGAAGTACACCGGCGGCACCAGCATCCAGGTCACTCTGGACGTGCCGGGCGCGAAGCTGGTGGCGAACGGTTGGGACGCGCTCGGTGCGCGTGCCTTCGTCCTGAACGTCAGCGACACCGTGGCCGACGGCAAGTGCGCCTACGTCAAGTGGACCGCGGCCGCCACCACCGAGCACTGGGCCTGCGGCAACGGCACCACGGTGCAGGTCACCGGCCTGCCGACCTCGACCAACGCCATCACCGCCGTCCTGTGCCGCGACTCCACCGCCCACAACAACAAGACCAACTGCAACGTCATCGACGTGCCCTCGTCCTACACCGACGAGTTCATCCGCACCGAGGGCAACGGTGCGCGCTGGCATTACTACGACGCCAGCGAGCACTACGACGGCGGCGAGGACTGGGGTGCCTGGATCACCGTCGGCAACGTCGGCCTCGACTATTTCGGTTGGGACGACAAGGCGTCGGTCGGACAGCGCTCGATCCAGTCCTGGCTGACGTTCTCCGGCCCCACCTGCGGCTCCGGCACGATCCTCAACGCCACCCCGACGTCGACCTTCAGCAACTGCTCCCAGTACACCCCCATCGACAGCCTGCCGGCCACGAGGGTCACCGGTACGGCGTGGGGCACCGCCTGCGCGTGGGCCATCGGCGCCCCGAACCCGCCCAAGCACTGCGTCCGGCTCCGAGTCCCGCAACCCAGCTGACCCTGTCCGCCGCCTGCCACGTGGCCGGCTGACGGCGACCGCCCCACCCGGGCCGATGAGCCCGGGTGGGGCGGCGTGTCGCACCGGCGGGTGCCGGTCACACCGCCGGAACGGTGACCGCCAGGACGCTCCAGTTCGAGGCGGCGACGCCGGCGAAGGCGCGGCCCGGGACGCTGAGCACGGTCGGGGTGTTCACGTTCGTGCCGGTCGTACCGATCCCGGCCATGCCGAACTGGTTCTGCCCCCACACCAGCATCGAGCCGTCGGCCCGCACCGCGTACGTCGTCGGCGAGTTGTCGTTCTCGACGTCGACGATCTTCGGTTCGCCGGCCGGCCGGACCAGTTCCGTCGGCACCATCACGTTGCCCGGCACGCCCAGCGGGGTGAGCTGGTTCTGCACGTTGTCGCCCCACAGGTACACCCGGCCGTCCCCGGTCAGCGCGGTCGCCGCCGCGCTGATCGAGATGTCGACCACGTCGCTGCCCGGGCCGAGGTCGGTGACCTGGACCGGTACGTACGCAGAGGTCGGCGAGTTCAGCCTGCCGAACGGCCGGCCGAGCGTGGGCCCCTCGCCGCCGCAGGAGAGCACCGCGCCGTCGGCGCGCCGGAACAGGGCCACCCCACCGGCGACCGCGATCTGCCGGATGTCGGTGAGCCCGGCCACGGCCGTCGCGTACTGCGTGGTGCCCGCCAGTGCGCCGTCGCACTTCACCGCGCCCCAGGCGGTGACGGTGCCGTCCGCCATCAGCGCGTAGCTCGCCTCGACCCCGGACTCGACGTCCACCGCGCCGGTCAGCGGGGTGTCCGGGGCGGTCAGCACCCGCTCGGGGAAGGCCCGGACGCTGGCCGTGGAGCCGTCGCCGAGCTGCCGGTTGACGTTCGAGCCCCAGGCGACCACCGTCCCGTCGGCCAGCACCGCCGCGATCGCGCTCTCCATGTGTACCGAGACGTCGACGACACCGGTGAGGGTGCCCGTGCCGCCGATGCCCAGGACCGGCGCCGGGGTGGAGCGCGTGCTCGCCATCGTCGAGCCGTTGCCGAGGGCGGCGTTGAGGTTGTATCCCCAGGACAGCAGCCGCCCGTCGGCGAGCCGGGCGTAGCCGGCCCGGCCGCCGCTCTGCAGCTGCGCGACGCCGTCGGGCAGGACTGTCCGCTGTGGAGTGTTGTACTGGTACACAGTCGTACCGGCACCGGCCTGGCCGAAGTTGTTGATGCCCCAGCCGTATGCGATGCCGGGCCGCGCAGCGCCGTCCGCGTAGCCCGGTGCCGCGCCGAACGCCAGCGACGCACCGACCGCGGCAACGGTACCGGCGACACCGAGCGGCGTCCTGGACCTGATCATGTTCTACTCCCTGTCTGGAGACTGGATTCGCCCGGCGGGGTGTGCCGGGCCGGACAGGAAGGAGCTTGCGGGCCTGGACTTGGCGCGAACTTGGACCCGGCATAAGGTTGACCTGTGACGATGTGTCAGCTCGGCAACAGGCCGCTGACCGTGCTGACGTCCCTGGTCAGCCGGTTGCGGCTATGAGCCCGGCGACCTGGGCCACCCGTTGCGCGAGCGGGGCCGGCGGCACCTCGATCAGCTCGTAGCCGAGGTCGCCGTACACCTCGGCGTGGATGCGCTCGAAGCGCTGCGACTCGGCGAGGCTGATCCGGCGGGCCGCGGTCGGCGTCACGAACCCCATCAGACGCACGAACAGCACCCGCCGCTCGTAGGTGCGCTCGCGCTCGATCCGCGCGGCCTCCCTGGCCAGCGCCCCGGCCGGTGCAAGTCCACTGTAGACGGCCAGGGCCAGGGTGCAGACCGGCGAGCGGTCGAACACCTGCACCGCACCGCGCGCCGCGAGCTGCCGCGCCTTCTGTACCGTGACGATCCGCTCCAGGAACGCGGGCCCGTCCGCCTCCAGCTCGGGCGTCTCGGCGATGACGTCGGTGGCCGCCTCGTCGACGACGAGGTGCCCGAGCCCGCGCAGCGCGTGCGCGATGGTGGTCTTGCCGGCGCCGGGCGCGCCGGTGAGCACGAACCTGCGGACCATTGGTCTCTCCTGAGGGGTTGAGATCGGGGATACGTTGGCCCGGGCGGCGTCGGCGGGCTTCTCGGCGGGGGTGCTGACCCACGCCGGCCATGATGTGGTCTCCGTGGCCTGTCCCGAGGTGGCCGCGCTGCTGAACGAGACGCCGCGCGCCCGCTTCCCGTCGGCGCGAGTCGGCGCGGGCGCCATCCGGGTCGGGTCCACCCACGTCGCACCGACGCGGCCCGCAGTGGTTTGTACCACGCGGGGGCGCGGTTCGTGTGGAGGCCGGCTTGCGCCGGCGCCCGCAGATCCCAGGGCCGTGCCCCCGGCGTCGCGGCGCTCAACTGACCGCGGCCCCGGCCCGCGCGGCGGCGTTCGCCCGGGGCGGCGTTCGCCGGCGCGGCGTGAGCGGAGCCCGGCGCCCGCGGACCGCCGAGCCGTGCTTTCTGCTGGTCGCACCAGGCGACGCGGCACTCAGCTGGCCGCGACGCTGGCCTGAGCCGCGGCACGCGCGCCCGGGCCCGCGTCCGAGTCCCGGTCTGAGGCCGGGCGCCGCAGCCGGGGCGCCAGCAGCACGGAAACCAGGATCGAGGCCGCCGCCATGACCGCCATCGCGGTCGCCGGGGACACCAGTTGCGCCATCGCGCCGGCGAGGGTCGCGCCGACCGCCTGCATCGTGAACATGCCCGCACTGTGCAGGCCCAGGCTGTGGCCGCGCAGATCGGGCGGGGTCAGCTCGACGAGGCGGTCCTGCAGCAGGAGACTGCCACAGTACCCGGCGGAGGCCACCGCCACGAGGACGAGCGCGGCGGGCAGCGGCGGGCGCGCGAGGAACGCCAGATAGGGCACCGCGAGCAGCAACTGTGCCGGCGTGGTGAACGGGCGGCGCCAGCGCGCCGGGAGGGCGCGGCCGGCCAGGGCGTCGCCCGCCAGCATGCCGGCCGCGGCGGCCACGAAGAGGGCGCCGGCGGCCGTGGGGGAGTACGGCACGAACAGCGCCTCGCAGCCTACGATCAGGCCGTTGGGCACCCACAGTCCAATGTAGACGGCACGGCGGGCCGGTGAGGACAGCAGGACGCGGTTGCCCAGCCAGGTGGCGCGGATCGACGCCCGGCCGGTGGCGCGCGGCGGGCGGGCGGTCAGGCCCAGGCGCGCCACGAGCGCGGCGAGCAGGCTCAGGGCGGCGCCGGCCAGCAGTACCGCCGCGGGGGAGAAGGCCGCGAGCAGCGCACCGCCGGCGGCGAAGCCCGCGATCTGCACGGCGCCGATGGACATGTTCAACAGGGAACGGCCCAGCAGGTACGCGTCGGCCGGCAGGATCTCGGCCAGCAGCCCGAAGCGGACGCCGCCGCCGATCGACGCGGCCAGGCCCTGGGCCAGCACGATCGCGAGGACCGCGGCGACCGGCAGGCCGGGCAGCGCCAGGCAGGCGGTGGCGAGGCCGGTGAAGGCGGCGAGGCCGGCCAGGGCGGCGCGCGGCGGGACACGGTCGGCCGCGGACAGCAGCGTCGCGGCCCCGACGACCTGGGCGAACGACGAGCCGAACAGGCTCAGCGCGGACAGCAGCGGCGACCCGGTCGCGCCGTAGACGAGGGTCGCCAGCGCGATGCCGCTCACCGTGCCGGCCGCGACCTGGGCGGAGACGGTGGCGAACAGGGCCGGGAACTCGGGCGTGGCGAACAGCTCGCGGTACGTGCGCATGACCGGCAGTCTGCGGCTCACCGCCCGCCGCGCCGTAAGCTTTCGCGTGGAGGCGAAACATGGGTGTCTGGCGGATCGACGCCGACGTGCTGGCCGGCGGGCGGTTCGTCGTGTCGCCGATGGCCGAGACGATCGGCTGCCTCGTCGCGCTCAACGGGCTGCACCGCGTGTCGCCGAGCCAGCGGGACTGGCTGGCCGAGCACCGGGCGGCGTTTCGGGCGCGGTGGGCGGGCGACCCGTTCGCGCTGCCGTTCCTGCGCGACGCGATCCGGCCGGGCTGGATCGCCGACTTCCTGGTCAAACCGCCGCGGGGCGACGCGCCACGGTTCACCGACGAGCTCGCCCGGGTCGCCGGCACCACCGACGAGCAGGCCCGCCGCGACATCCTCGAGACGCTGGAGCGCCCGCTGGCGCCGGTCCTGCGCGCCGACGGGCTCGTCGAGCGGGCCGTCGAGCTGCTGGACTGGGTGTGGCGGCACACGATCCGCCCGGGCTGGCCGCGCCGCCGCCGGGTGTTCGAGGCCGACATCGTGGCCCGCACCGAGCGGCTGGGCAGTGGCGGCTGGGCGGCCGTGCTCGAGCGGATGCGCCCCGGCATGCGCTGGCTCGGCGACGGGCGGCTGCAGATCAGCGCGAATGACCATCCGCCCCGCGACGTGACCGGCAGCCGGCTGCTGTTCGTCCCCGTCACCGCCTACCGTGGCTGGGTCGCCTGGGAGGAGCCGGGGGACGTGCACGCGATCGTCTATCCGTGCACGGGCTGGCTCGCTCAGGACCCGGATGTCGCGGCCCCGGAAGCCCTCGCCCGCCTCATCGGCCCGGCGCGTGCCCGGATCCTGACGCTGCTCGCCGCGCCGAAGAACACCACGCAGCTGGTGGCGCTGACCGGCCAGACCCTCGGCTCGGCCGGCGGCCACCTGCGGGTCCTGCGCGACGCGGGCCTGGCCGGCCGCCGCCGCGCCGGCCGCTCGGTGCTGTACTACCGCACGGAGCTCGGCGACGCGCTCTGCCGCGGCGAGGACGGCCATGGGACGCCGCGACCGTGACATCGCCGAGGCTCACCCCGTGAACGTCGCCGCATAGCCCGATCCCGTGACGCTGACCGCGGGAAGATGGTGCGTCAACCGGCGACACGCGACGCCTCGGGATCGTCCCGCGTCACTGCACGAGCAGCACGTGCTCCACCCGGGCCAGCCGCAGCGTCCGGGCCACGCGCGGGCCGGGGGAGCGCAGCGTGAGCCGGCCGCCCGCGGACCACACCCGGCGGTGCACGTCGAGCAGCAAGCCGATCGCCGAGGCGTCGATGAACGGGCACCGAGCCAGGTCGACGACCAGATGCTCCGGGTGCTTGTCGGCCGCCTCGTTGAGCAGCACGGAGAACCGCGGTACCGAGGCGGCGTCGAGCTCCTCCGTGATCACGACCTCCACCGTGCCGGAGGCCGGGTCCGCCGTGCCGCTGTACATGTCACGTCTCCCGTCGTTGCGGCAACGTGTCCAGCGTTCGGATGCGATGTGGAGAACCTTTCCCAGAACTGTGACACTTGTGTGACTTTGCCGTCGGCGGGTCCACCCGGTGGTAGCCGGCCCCGCTCGGACGGCATGATGCGTCCTATGGCAGGCGTGCTGGTGATCGAGGACGACGACCGGATTCGGCTCTCGCTCTCGCTCGCGCTGGAGGACGAGGGATACGTCGTCCGGGGCGTGGCGAGCGCGGAGGAGGGCCTTGTGGCACAGCGCGACGATCCCGCCGACACGGTGCTCGTCGACCTGATGCTGCCGGGCGTCGACGGGTTTGAGTGCATCCGGCAGCTGCGCCGCAGCGACGACGTGCCGATCGTGGTGATCAGCGCCCGCGACGACACCCACGACATCGTCGCCGCGCTCGAGGCCGGCGCCGATGACTACCTGGTCAAGCCGGTCGCGGTGAAGGAGCTCTCGGCCCGCCTGCGCGCCCTGCGCCGCCGCGGCCGCACCGTGCAGGCGATGTCCACCATGGTCTTCGGCGACATGGAGATCCTCCCTGAGGCCGGCGAGGTGCGCATCGAGGGCACGCCCGTGGCCGTGACCCGCACCGAGTTCCGGCTGCTGTGCGAGCTGGGCGAGCACCCCGGGCAGGTGCTCAGCCGCCAGCAGCTGCTGCAGCGGGTGTGGGAGTACGAGATCGGCGACGAGCGGCTGGTGGACGTCCACGTCGGGCGGCTGCGGCAGAAGATCGAACAGGACTCCAAGCAGCCGCGGTACCTCGTGACCGTGCGCGGCATGGGGTACAAGCTGCAGAAATGACGCGGTGGCGGGCGGGGCTGCGGACCCGGGTCGTGGCCGGCTTCGCGGCCGGCGCGCTCACGCTGTCGGTGTCGATGGCGCTGGTCTCCTACGAGATCACGCGCAGTGCGCTGATCAACGGCCGGGAGCGTTCGGCCGTGCGTTCGGCGACCTTCGACTCGCGGGTCGTCTCCGCCGGGCTCAACGCCGAGCGGCCCGACATCGCCGCGATGCTGCGCACGCTGGACACCGGGGGCAACCGGCGGGTGCTCGTGCAGCACCTCGGCCACTGGTATGCGCGCAACGCCGACAGCGGGACGGCCACCGCCGTGCCGCAGAGCCTGCAGCGCCTCGTGAGCAACAGCGGCCAGGGCATCCAGCGGGTGCACATCGACGGGGTGCCGGCGGTGGTCGTGGGCATCCTGCTGACGCCCGCGACGGCGCTGTACGAGATCGACTACCTGCGCGAGCTCGACCAGACGCTGCGGACCCTCGGCTGGGTGCTGACCCTGGTCGCCGCCGCGGTGGCCGCGGCCGGGGCGGGCCTGGGCTGGTATGCCACCCGCCACGTGCTGCGCCCGCTGCGCTCGGTCGCCGACGCCGCGCAGGGCATCACCGCCGGCGACCTCAGCGCCCGGCTCGACCCGGCCACCGACCCCGACCTGGAGCGGCTCTCGACGTCGTTCAACGAGATGGTCGACCAGCTGTCCCGGCGCATCGAGCGGGACCGGCGCTTCGCCGCCGACGTCAGCCATGAGCTGCGCTCGCCGCTGCAGACCCTCGCCGCGTCCGCCAGCGTGCTGCAGCGGCGCCGGGACCAGCTCGACGAGCGCACCGCGACCGCGGCCGGGCTGGTCGTGGCGGAGCTGGGCCGCTTCCAGTCGCTCGTCGACGACCTGCTGGAGCTCTCCCGGGGCGACCTGCCGGCCCAGCTCGCGCCCGTCGACATGGGCGAGCTCGCCCGCCGCGCGGTGCAGCGCCGCGGCCTGTCGCCCGACATCGTCCGCAGTGGATGGGCCGGCGCCGACGGCGAGTGGCTGCGCTGGACCGTGGATCGCCGCCGGATCGAGCAGGTTCTGGTCAACCTCCTGGACAACGCGGTCACGCACGGCGGCGGTCCGATCGCGGTGCGCGTCGAGGCGCACGGCCCGGACGGCGTGATCGAGGTCGACGACGAGGGCCCCGGCGTCAACCCGGCCGAGCGCGAGGTCATCTTCGACCGGTTCGTCCGCGGCCGCTCGTCGGGCGCGCGGGGCAACGACGCCGGCACGGGCCTGGGCCTGTCCCTCGTGGCGCAGCACGTGGCCGCGCACGGCGGGCGGGTGCGGGTGCTGGACCGGCCCGGTGGCGGCGCGCGGTTCCGTATCGAGCTTCCGGGCGTACGGTGAGGGCCCGCCTGCTGTGCGCGGCCTTCCTCGCCGTCTGCCTCCCGCTCGGCGGGTGCGGGGTCCCCACCGACAGGGAACCGCGGCCGATCCAGCCGTCCGTGGTCGTCGGCTCGTATGAAGGCCCGATCGCCGGCCCGCCGCCCTCGGCCGGCGCCGCCGTCGAGCGGCTGTTCCTGGTGCGCGACAACCAGCTCGTCGCCGTCGACCGCCGCGTCGTCGCCGCGCCGTCGCCGCAGCGGCAGCTCGAGGACCTGATGGCCGGCCCGACGCCGCAGGAGCGCGACGAGGGCCTGGACAGCGCCCTGGTGGGCACCAGCATCATCAGCGGGGTGCAGCTGCACAACGGCACGGCGATCGTCGGGCTGGCCCGGGACAACCCGATCCGCAACGACGAGATCCTGGCGTACGGCCAGATCGTGTGCACCCTCGCGGCCCGCGCCGACGTGGTGGGGGTGCGGTTCGTGCAGGACGGGCGCCCGCTGGAGGTGCCGCGGGCCGACAGCGCCCTCACGCTGGAGATGCTGACCGAGGACGACTACGGCAGCCTGATCCACCACCGGTGACGCCGCCGGGCGGTCAATCCGGCGGCCAGGAGTGCGCGCCCTACGCTGGGGCCGGGCGGTAGCGGGCGATCGCGTACAGCGTGGCCAGCTGCGCGATGAGCGTCACGAGCAGCGCCAGGCCGAAGGCGCCGTACGTGCCGAGCCGCTCCACCAGCAGCGCGACCATCAGGCAGAACACGGCGAAGCCGACCAGGCCGCCCGGCACGCCCCGCAGCATTCGCACGGCGCCGGCCGAGCCGTCCCGGGCCAGCGCGAACGCCGCGACGACGCTGGTCGCGATCGGGAACGGCGCGAGCACCCCGGTCGCCGCCGGGCCGATCGCCGCCGAGGCCCAGGTCACGACGAGTACGAGCACTGCCGTGGCGACGGCCCGCGCCGGCAGGTCCCACCACGGGTTCGCCCGCGCGGGGGCCGGGGGTAGGGCCGCCGCGGCCGTCCGGACCGTCCCGGCGTCGTGCCGGGGCGTCGGGGTCTCGTCCCGGGGCAGGGCGCGCGCCGCCAGCCAAGCCGCCGCCAGGACCAGTGCCGCACCGGCGAGCGGCGGCACCGCGAGCCGGGCCAGGGCGGCGTCGGCGGCCAGGCACGCCGCCCACGACACGACCAGCGCGGCCGGCCACCGCAGCCGCCGCCCCGCGTGCCCGAACACGACCACGAACAGCAGTAGGGAGACCAGGCCGAGCAGCGCGGAGGCGGCCGCCCGTGCGCCGAAGGCGGGGCCGTGGTCCAGGCAGGTGATCAGCAGGATCGGGCCGGCGACGATGGGGAGTGCGACCAGCACGCCGGAGACCTGCGGACCCCAGCGGCGGCCCGCGGCGGAGGAGGCCACGACCAGCATCGGCGCGAGCAACAGCTTCAGCACGAGCGTCACTTGCCGGGAGCATACGGGGGACCCGGCGGCAGCGGAAAGGGCCGGGGCCGCGCAGACCAGGAGCCGGCCGGCCGCGCCCGCGTCCGCGTCGCTCAGCGCGGCGAGCGGATCAGCAGGTTGGCGACGACCTCGTCGGGGCCGACCGTGGCGTACACGTGCGGCACATCGGCCCGCCACACGACGTGCTCCCCGGCCCGCGCGACCAGCGGCGCCTCGCCGGGGCCGGCGCGCAGCACGCCCTGGTGCACGGTGACATGCTCGGTCACTCCCGCCGCGTGCGCGGGCGAGTGCTGCACGACGCCGGGGCGTACGCGCAGCCAGAACAGCTCGAACGTGGCGCCCGGCTCCTCGAAGACCTCCAGCAGGGTCGCGGTCACCGCCGCCCCGCGGACGTCCGCGGCCGCGCCCGGCGGCTCGCCGGGGGCAAGGACAAGAGCCGTCAGCGGTACCTCCAGGGCCCCCGCGACCGCGTAGAGCGTCTCCAGCGTGGGGTTGCGGGTGCCGTGCTCCAGCCCCGACAGCGTCGCCTTGCCTATGCCGGCGGAGCGGGCCAGGGCCGACAGCGACATCCCGCGCGCCGCGCGCAGCCGCCGCAGCCGCTCGCCCACCGCCGGATCGATCCGGCTTGTCCCGCCTGCGTCCATCCGGCTATTGTGGCGTTCCGTTTACGGAACGATCGTCGAGAGGCGCTGATGCGGTACCGCGGGATCCTGCCCCCGATCCTGGCCGGCCTGGTCAGCGCCGTCGTCGGCTACGCGAGCTCGTTCACCGTCGTGCTGGCCGGCCTGCGCGCGGTGGGCGCCACCCCCGCCCAGGCCGCCTCCGGGCTGCTCGCCCTGTGCCTCGGGATCGCGGTGACGGCGATCGGCCTCGCCCTGCGATACCGGATGCCGATCTCGATCGCCTGGTCGACCCCTGGCGCGGCCCTGCTGGTCGCGACCGGCCACGTGCCCGGGGGCTTCCCCGCCGCGGTGGGCGCGTTCCTGGTCAGCGCCGCGCTCATGGTGTTCGCCGGCCTGTCGCCCTGGCTCGCCCGGGCCATCGCCGCCATCCCGCGCCCGATCGCCGGCGCGATGCTCGCCGGCGTCATCCTCAGCCTCTGCACCGCCCCGGTGCGCGCGGTGGTGGACCTGCCGCTGCTGGCGACGCCGGTGATCCTGGCCTGGGCCGTCCTGTTCCGCTACGCCAGGCAGTGGGCCGTCCCGGGCGCCCTGCTCGCCGCCGTGATCGCGATCGCCGTGCACGGCCCGGTCGGCGGCCTGTCCGGTGCCGAGCTGCGCCCGGCGGCGGTGCTGACCCTTCCGACGCTGAACCTCTCCGTGGTGGTGAGCATCGCGGTGCCGCTGTTCCTGGTCACCATGGCGGCGCAGAACGTGCCCGGGATGGCGGTCATGGCGACGTACGGATACACGCCCCCGCTGCGCCCCGTGCTCGTGGCGACCGGTCTCGCCAGCGCGGTCGCGGCCCCGTTCGGCGGCCACGCCGTCAACCTGGCCGCGATCACCGCCGCCCTGACCGCCGGCCCCGACACCCACCCCGACCCGCGCCGCCGTTGGATCGCCACGGTCGCCCTCGGCGGCGGCCAGCTGGCCCTGGGCCTGGGCGCGTCCCTGGCGATGGCCCTGGTCCTGCTGTCCCCGCCGCTGCTGGTGATCGCGGTGGCCGGCCTGGCCCTGCTGCCGGCCCTGGGCTCGTCCCTGGCGACGGCGGTGACCGAGCCGCAGGGCCGCGAGGCCGCGGTGGTCACGTTCGTCGTGACCGCGTCGGGCATGACGATCCTGGGCATCGGCTCGGCCTTCTGGGGCCTGCTGGCGGGCGGCCTGACCGCACTGCTGCTGCACCGCCGCCGCCCGCCGATCTCGGCCCCGTCAGCTTCCTCCGTGCACCCGTCTGCCGCAGCCCCGACTTCCCCGGCCCCGGCCGCCGAGGCGGCCCGCCCGTAAACCACTCGCGCTGCGGCCGCGGCCCCGCGCCGGGCCCGGAAAGAGGGCGCCGTGCGAGCCGGCCGGGTGGCGGCTCGCACGGCGCCCCGTGCGTTCGGATCAGGCGACTCAGGCCACGTCGAACCGGTCGGCGTCCACGACCTTGGTCCAGGCGGCGACGAAGTCACGCACGAACTTCTCCTTCGCGTCGTCGCTGGCGTAGACCTCGGCCAGGGCGCGCAGCACGGAGTTGGAGCCGAACACGAGGTCGGCGCGGGTGGCCGTCCACTTCAGCTCGCCCGTGGCGTCGCGGCCCTCGAACGTCTCCTCGTCGTCGGAGGTCGGCGTCCACGTGGTGCCGAGCTCGAGCAGGTTGACGAAGAAGTCGTTGCTCAGCACGCCCGGCTGGGCGGTGAACACGCCGTGCTGCGACTGCCCGGTGTTCGCGCCGAGCACCCGCAGGCCGCCCACCAGCACCGTCGCCTCGGGGGCGCTCAGGCTCAGCAGCTGGGCCCGGGCGATGAGCAGCTGCTCCGTCGGGCGGCGGTGACCCTTGCCGAGGTAGTTGCGGAACCCGTCGTGCGTGGGCTCCAGCACGGCGAAGGACTCCACGTCGGTCTGCTCCTGCGACGCGTCGGTGCGACCCGGCGTGAAGGGGACCTCGACCTCGACGCCGGCGGCCTGCGCGGCCTGCTCGACGGCCGCGGAACCGGCCAGGACGATCAGGTCGGCGAGCGACACCTGCTTGCCGCCGGCGTTGAACTCCTGCTGGATCCGCTCCAGGGTGCCCAGCACCCGCGCCAGCTGCGCCGGGTCGTTGGCCTCCCACTCCCGCTGCGGCGCGAGGCGGATGCGCGCCCCGTTCGCCCCGCCGCGCTTGTCCGTGCCGCGGAACGTCGACGCCGACGCCCAGGCGGTCGCGACGAGCTCGGAGACCGACAGGCCGGACGCGAGGATCGTGGCCTTGAGCGCGGCGACGTCCTCGGCCCCGATCAGCTCGTGCTTGACCGGCGGGACCGGGTCCTGCCACAGCTGCGGCTCGGCCGGGACCTCCGGGCCGAGATACCGCGTGGCCGGCCCCAGGTCGCGGTGCGTGAGCTTGAACCACGCCTTGGCGAACGCGTCGGCGAACTCCTGCGGGTTCTCGTAGAAGCGGCGCGAGATCTGCTCGTAGATCGGGTCCACGCGCAGCGCGAGGTCCGTGGTGAGCATCATCGGCGCGTGGCGCTTCGCCGGGTCGTGCGCGTCGGGCACCAGGTCGGCCGCGGCCGCGTCCGTCGGGGCCCACTGCGTCGCGCCGGCCGGGCTGGTCGTCTGCTCCCACTCGAAGCTGAACAGCGTCTCGAAGAAGGTGTTGTCCCAGGCGGTCGGGGTGGGCGTCCACGCGCCCTCGAGGCCGCTGGTGATGGTGTCGCCGCCCTTGCCGGAGCCGTGGGCGTTCTTCCAGCCCAGGCCCTGCTCCTGCAGCGGGGCGCCCTCGGGCTCGGGGCCGACGTTGGTGTCGGGGGCGGCGCCGTGGGCCTTGCCGAACGTGTGCCCGCCGGCGATGAGCGCGACGGTCTCCTCGTCGTTCATCGCCATGCGGCGGAAGGTCTCCCGGATGTCCCGGGCGGCGGCCAGCGCGTCCGGGTTGCCGTTGGGCCCCTGCGGGTTGACGTAGATGAGGCCCATCTGCACGGCGGCGAGCGGCTTGGCCAGCTCGCGGTCGCCGCTGTAGCGCTCGTCACCGAGCCAGGTGTCCTCGTTGCCCCAGTTGACCTGCTCGGGCTCCCAGACGTCCGCGCGCCCGCCGGCGAAGCCGAACGTCTTGAAGCCCATCGACTCCAGGGCGACGTTGCCGGACAGGACCAGCAGGTCGGCCCAGGAGAGCTTCTGACCGTACTTCTTCTTGACCGGCCACAGCAGCCGCCGCGCCTTGTCCAGGCTCGCGTTGTCCGGCCAGCTGTTCAGGGGCGCGAAGCGCTGGTCGCCGGAGCCCGCGCCGCCGCGGCCGTCAGTGATGCGGTAGGTGCCCGCGGCGTGCCAGGCCAGCCGGACGAACAGCGGGCCGTAGTGGCCGTAGTCGGCGGGCCACCAGTCCTGCGACGTCGTCAGCAACGTGTTGATGTCGGCCTTGACGGCGGCGAGGTCGAGGGACTTGAACTCCTCGGCGTAGTCGAAGTCCGCGCCCAGGGGGTCGCCCGCGGGCGGGTTCTGGTGCAGCACGCTGACGTCCAGCTGGTTCGGCCACCAGTCCCGGTTGGACCGGGCCCGCGCCGAGCTGGCGGGAGCTTCGCCCGAGATGACGCCGTTGTTCTCACTTGCCACGTTGCTCTCCTATGGCTCGCAGTCGGATGCAGCGATCGGCCGGCCAACGGCCGGGGACGGGGCACAAGCCCCGGTGACGATGTGGGCGCACCTCACCTCGGCCTGACGGCACGGAGGGTAGTGCGCACGGGTGAGAGTCTCGCCCACTTTTCTGGAGTGAGTCAAGAATATCGCGTGTTCGTCACTCGTGTCGGCGGGAGGGCCGTTGCCATCGTCACCCCTGCCCGTCACAGCGGCAGCGTGGACGCGGGCCGCTCACGGGCGGGCGGCCAGGTGGTCGAAAAACTCCAGCCCGCGCTGCAGGGTCCGGCGGCGCGCGGCAGGTCGAAGCCGACCGGCCGGCGACCGGGGTCGGCGCCGGCCGGTCGTAGGGAGTGCATCACCGCGGGGCTCGCAAGCCCGAGGCGCCTCAGGCGATGAACTGTACCTCCGGGAAGGCCGCAGCCGGGCCTTCGAGCAGGCGCTGCCGCTGGTGGCGCAGGTGCAGGTCGAAGAACGCGAGCGGGTACGCCTGCTGGATTCGCACCGCCCGGGCCGGGTTGAGCGTGCCGATCCAGTCGACGAGTTCCTCGTCGCTCATCCCGATGATTCTCGCCAGTTGCGGGATCAGCCACTGGTGGTCGCAGTACGAAGTGTGGATCGCGCCGTCGGCCCGCACGTTGAGCCGCCATCCGTGCAGGCGCGACCAGAACTGCTCGACGCTCGGCTCGGCGGCCCGGGTGAACCGCGCGGTCATCAGCATGAAGGGCCGGTCGAGATCGGCGACCGGTGGCAACGACTGCATCGGGCCGTCGAAGCTGAGCCCGGCGCGGACGCGCCGGTCCTGGTTCATCACGAGCGCGGTCGCGGTCGCGCCCTTCGACCAGCCGAACATGCCGATGCGACGAGGGTCGAGCGCGGCGCCCAGGCCGGCCGGCAGCGGACGGTGCTCGACGTCGGGGTTGCGGCCGGCGGCGAGGTCCTCGATGCGGTCGAGGACGAATTGGATGTCGTGGGCGTGGTCCCATGGTGTGAACCGCACACCGTCGACGGGGACGGCGAGCCGGCCGTCGGGGAATTCGCTGAACCCGCCGTACGTATGATCCACCGTGACCACGACGTAGCCGTGGCTGGCGAGTTCCTGGACCACGATCGTGGCCTCGGAACGGTGACCTGCGTTGCCGTGGGAGAAGACGATCACGGGCAGCCGGCCGGGCGCCCGCAGTGCCGCGGCTCCCTCATGGCCGGCCGTGAGGGGCGCCGCCACGGCGTCGGCGTCGAACCCAGCGGACGCGAGCAGCGCGCGCATCGGGGCTGCGGCCATCCACGGCGCCACCGGGTGACGCCGGGCGTCCCGGGTGGCGGGATACCAGACGCTGACCATCAGTTCGCGCCTGCGCACCGGTCCCGCGACCGGATCCGGGCGGGATCCGTCGACGAGGTGCAGCGACACGGTGCCGACACGGTGCGGCCCGGTGGGCTGGGGCAGCGTGAGCCGTGCCGGGCCGGGTGCGGCCGGGGCCGCCCACCCGCGTCCGGCGCCGAGCGGCACGGCGACCCCGGTGGCGAGCGCGGCTGCGAGCAGGTGTCGGCGGGTCAGTGCGTTGGTCATCGGTCCTCCATGGTGTCGGTGGTCTCGACGCGGGCGATGCGCAGCTTCAGCCGCGCTGTTTTCTTCGGCGAGCGCGGTGCTGCCGGTGAGGGTGATTCAGGTCCGGCCGCGCCGGCCGGCGCACCTGTGGGTACCGAATCAATGGTCATGCCAATAGGTTTCCATAAACCTATTGGCGCCAATACCAGATTTGCCGCGGAGAAGCCGGCGGATCGCACAGCGGCTGCGCGCGGGCGACGCGGTGAAGTTCGTGAGCGTTGAGTGCTCACCGTCCGGCCCGACGGTGGAAGCATTGTAGTTCTTCGATTATTCGATACGTCGCCGTCGTGGCGTGCACGGCCGGGGCGGATGGCGTGGGCGTCGTGGAGTCCGTGCGGGTCACCGGGTTCTGACGTCACAGCGGCAGCGCGGCGAGGTCGCCGCGGGCCGTGACGCCGAGCTTCGGGTACGCCTTGTACAGGTGGTAGGCGACCGTCTTCGGGCTGAGGAACAACTGCGCCGCGATGTCCTTGTTGGACAACCCCCGCGCCGCCAGGCGCGCGATCTGCAGCTCCTGCGGCGTCAGCCGGGCCGCGGCCGGCTCGGGACGCCGCGGTGCGGGCAGGCCGGTCGCCTCCAGCTCGGCGTGGGCGCGGGCCGACCACGGGCGCGCGCCCAGGCGGTCGAAGGACTCCAGCGCGCGCCGCAGGGCCCGGCGGGCGTCGGCCTTGCGGCGGGCGCGGCGCAGCCACTCGCCGTAGAGCAGCTCCGTGCGCGCCTGCTCGAACGGGCGGGCCGGCAGCTTGAGCGCCATGCGGTACTCGTGCTCGTCACCGGTGAGCAGCGCGCGGCAGCGGTGCACGAGCGCCTGCGCCCACGGCCGGCCGGAGCGTTGCGCGAACGACTCCAGGCGCCGCACCGCGCCGGCGACCCCGGCCCCCGCCCCGGTCTCGGCGCGCACGGCGGCCTCGACGAGGTCCGGGATGCCGCGGTGCGCGACCACATGATGCGCGAAGGGGTTCTCCTGCAGCGGCAGCAGCCGCGGTAGCGCCGCCTCAGGCCGGCCCTGGCCCAGGTCGAGCAGCGAGAGCGCCCACTGCGCCCAGGTGTGCCCGGCCGGCTGGCATCCGGGCGAAGCGCCGGCGAGGGCGTCGGCGAGGGCGTCGGCGACGCCGGACCGGCACAGCTCCTCGTCGCCCTCGATGGCGGCGTGGCGCTCGTCGGCATCGTCTTCTACCGCGCCGCGAGCATCACGACCGGCTTCCAAGCGAGCCTGGTCGCGCTCATCGTCCTGGAGCTGCTGCTGGCCCTGCTGATCCAGCTACTGCCACGGCGCTGAGGGCGCATCGGCGCCCGGTGGCCGCGCCCGGGGGGTGCCGGGCGCGGTATGGGACCTCGGTCAGTCTTTGGTGGTGTCGCCTCCGCCGATGTGCTCCTTGGCCACGTCGACACCCTTCTGGATCTGCTCGGTGTATTTGTGGCCGGTGCGGTCGTCGGCGACCTCGCCGGCTTTGTCCAGTGCCTGGTCGATCTTGTCGTCGTGCTCGTTGGCGAGGTTCTTGACCTTGTCGAAGAAGCTGTTCATCGTCCAACCGTACCCGCAAGATCGGCCGCGACGGCGAAGAAGTCGCCCCCCTTGCGGCGCGTGTCGTCCGTGCCCCACGCGCGCTCCTCGTCGGTCACCCTCCGCAGCCGGGGGATGTGCTTGGCGCAGTGGATGTAGGCCTCCTCAACGAACACGTTGACCCAGCGTTCCGGGCGGCGGCCCGGCACCGTGTCGAGCGGCAGGTGCGGGAACTCCCGGCGCATGTCGGCGTCGGAGGCGATCGTCGCGTGGCCGTTGACGTGCAGGCCGATCACGTCCCGGAAGAAGTCGATGAAGATCAGGCCGACGTTGGGGTTCTCGACGATGTTGCCGACGCTGGCCAGCACGCCGTTGCCGCGGTACTCCGGCCACGCCACCCGCCCGGGCGTCAGCACGGCGACGAAGCCCGGCGGGCCCGCCCGGAACGTGTTGTCACAGTGGCCGAGCGCGTCGGCGGTGGCCACGAACATCATCTCCTGCCGCCCGACGAACTCGATCATGCGCTCGTTCAGCGACGGCAGGACCTGCTGGCGGTAGAAGCGCTCCGCCCGTTCCACCGTGCCCGCCCGCTGCTGCATGAGCCGCTCCCCGGCCGATCCTGGTGCGAATTGCCCTCCCATCGGGGCAGAGTCGCACGGCAGCGGGGGGATCGCGTCGCACACCGTGTGCGAGGAATGGACACAGCGCAACACCTCAGCCGCCGCCGCTAGGCCTGGCGTTGGTTCCTCCGAGACGCCTGCTTCGGCAGGGCGGGATCCACCGCACGGCCGAGCCGTGTCCGCCGCGCGGCGAGGGCGCCCAGCAGGTGGGTGATCTCGGCCTCCGGCACCCCGGCGCGGATGCAGGCTCGCCGCAGCGGCTTGTCCAGCGCGCCGGGACCGGGCACGACGCCCATCACGGCCGGCCCGACACCGAGCACCGCGGCGAGCACGCTCTCCCGGCGTAGCGGCACGGGCACACCGCCACCATCACCGCCGCTGGCGGACACCCTCGCACCGACGGAAACGGCGGTGGTGGACACGTCCGTGCCGACACTAACCGTGGTCCCGGCGGAAGCGGTGGCGCCGGTGGATGCGGCCGCGCCGGTGGACATGGCCGTGACGGCGGCCACGGCGGCTTGCCACTGGCGCAGCCGCCGCACGAGCAGGACGCCCGCGACCGCGAGGCCGGCGAGGATCGCGAGCGCGGCGGCCGGCGGCCCGATGTGCCCGCCGGCCAGGCGCGCGCACGCGAGCACCGCCAGTGTCGTGGCCACGGCCCCGGTCGCGGCGCGTGGCAGCGCCGCGACGGCGATCGGTGCCGCCGACGCCGGTGGTCGCACCTGGGCGAGGGAGAGCAGCAGCGGCGCGGCATGCGGCGGCCAGCCCCACGGGCGGGCGAGGACGTCGTCGAGCAGCCGGCCGTACGCCGTCCCCCGCGTCATGGCGAACCTCCGCCACCGGCCCGCGGCGATCGGCCCGGCGTCGCGGTCGCGCTCGGCCAGCAGGGTGGTGGCCACCGCGCGGTCGAGCTGGGCCCGGTACACCAGCGCTGGCTCCCACCCGGGCACCTCCGCGCAGCGGCCCAGCACGGCGCGGGCCACGGCCGGCTCGTCGGCGGCGCTGGCCACCGCGTCGAGGGCGAGTGGATCCCCGGACTCCTCGGCGGCCGCGATCGCCGCCGCCGGATCGCGCCGGGCGAGGAGGGTCAGCGGCGTCGAACCGGGCCGCCCGGCCGCCGCCATCCGCAGCAGCACCGACCGGGCGGCGGGCAACTCGTGCGCCGAGGACGCCCCGTCCCAGCCGCGTTTCCCGTCCCAGCCGTGGGCGGCGGGCGATCCGATCCCGCCGTGCGCGGCGGGCCGCTCGTCCGCCGAGACTGTTCCGGGCGTCCCGTCCCTGCCGTGCGCGCCGGGCGTCCCGTCCTGGCCGTGTCCTGGTGCGAATTCCCCTCCCATCGGGTCAGAGTCACACGGCAGAGGGGGGATCACGTCGCACACCGTGTGCGAGAAATGGACACAGCGCGACGCCGAGGGCGCCCCGGGCGCCCCGTCCCCGCCGTGCGCGGCGTCATCGGCGGGCGCGGGACCGTTGGCGTCCAGGACCGGCAGCAGGGCCAGCAGGCGGGACAGCCAGCGCGCGTCGCGGGCGGCGGGTGCGCCGCCGGCGAGGGATTCGATCTCGGTGCGGGCGGCGCGGCGCACGCCGTCGTCGTCGCACACCCCGGCGGCGACGGCGGCGCGGAACAGTAGCCGGCGGTCGGCGAGCGCGGTGAGGTCGTCGATGATCCGCCGGCGCAGTGGCCGCGTCGCGGCGGCGCAGGCGGCCACGGCGTCGGCGACCAGCCCAGCGGGCCAGGGCTGGTCGTCGCGCAGGCGGCCGGCGAGCCCCTCCCAGATCCCGTCGTCGACGGGGGCGTCGCGGCGGGGCGGGGCATCCGGGAGTACCACCGCGGGAATGTGAAAACCGGGCACCGGCTCGGCGTGCGAGAGCGTGACGATCGTCGAGGCCGGCGCGGTGCGGGCGAGCGCGGCGGGCAGCCCGGCCACGGCCGCCCGGACCGTGCCGCCGGCGTCGTCGAGGCCGGCGAGCAGGACCAGGTACCCGTGCTCGGTGGCCGTCCCGGTGACGGCCCGCAGCACCGCCCCGGCGGTCACCGGCCCGTCGGCCGCGAGGCTGGCCAGGTCGACGAGGACCGGTCGCTGCGCGACGGCCGGGTCGGCGGCGGCCCGCGCCCATGCGGCCCGCAGCAGCCACCGCAGCGGCCTCGGCCCGCCGGCGCCGGGCGCGGTGAGCAGCCACAGCCGCTCGCCGCGGCGGTCGAGCAGCGCGGCCGGGTCGACGCGCTCGCCGCCGGAGCCGAGCAGCGCCGGCGGCTCGGCCGGATGGCCGCGGTCGCCGTGCTCATCGTGCTCATCGTGCTCATCGGGATCCGTATCGAGATGTTCGCGCGCGTACCGGCGCAGCGTGCGCTCCGCCGTGCGTCGCATCCGGCTCGGCATCGTCCTCTGCCTCCGAACGGTGAGGGACGAGGGCACCGTCATAGTGCCGCCTGCCGTCACTACGCGTAGCGGATTCGGTGTGCGATCCATCGATCGGGCGACCCGGCACGTCGCCCGTGGCGGGGGACGGGAGCGCAGCTCAGCGCCCCTCGCCCTCCAGGACGGCGATGCGGCCGGCCGCCACGTGTACCGGCGAGCCCGCGAACGAACAGCCACCGCGGCGCCCGTCCCGGTGCCGACAGGAGCGACCGGCTGCAACCGCGCCGGAACCTTCGTTCCCCGCGCGCCGACTACCCTGGTCGTCGCCGTCTCCGGGAGGATCCGTTCCGTGCTGATTCGCCGTTTTCTGGGCGCGCTGTCGGGCGCCCTCGCCGTGACCGCGACCGTCGTGCTGTGCACCGCCGGCCCCGCCTCCGCCCACGTCGGGGTCAAGGCCGACAAGGCACAGGCGGGCGCGACCGACGTGACGATCACGTTCGACGCGGAGAACGAGTCCTCGAAGGCCTCGATCGTGTCGGTTCGCGTCGCCCTGCCGGCCGGCATCGCCCCGGCCGACGTCGCATACGTCTCGGGCCCGGCGGGCTGGGCGCTGACCCCGGCCGCGGACGGGTACACGGTCGCCGGCCCGGCGCTGGCGGCGAAGCAGAGCGCGCAGTATGCGGTGAAGGTCGCCAAGCTGCCGGCCGACGCCACGACGCTGTCGTTCAAGACGCTGGTGACGTACAGCGACGGCCGTGTCGACCGGTGGATCGGCATCCCGAACAACGGCGCGCAGCCGGACAACCCGGCGCCGACGCTGACCCTCGCCCCGGCCGCCGCGGCCCCGTCCTCGGCCGCCGCGTCGTCTCCGGAGCCGGTGGCGACGGCATCGGACTCGCCGGCCCCGGCCGCCCCGGCGACCGCGGCCGGCGGGACGAGCGGCGACGGCGGCTCCGCCGCGCCATGGATCATCGGCGTGGTCGTGGTCGTGCTGCTCGCGGGTGGCGCGCTCGCCTGGCGGCTGCGCGGGCGCCGCGGCCCCGCAGAATGACCGGTGCGGGGCGTTGCGCGAGTGACGGCTTGACACCCGGCACGGCATGACATCTGTCATGGGGGCGCCGGTGACGTGATGCAGCCCGGGCGGGATCGATGGGCCACCATGCTGTTCGCATGACGAACGAAGCAGTCCAGCTGACCGGGCTCGCGAAGCAGTTCGGTTCGGTGAGCGCCGTGGACGGCCTGGACCTCACGATCCGGCGGGGTGAGGTCGTCGCGCTGCTCGGCCCGAACGGGGCGGGCAAGTCGACCACCATCGACATGCTGCTCGGCCTGCAGCGACCCGACGCCGGCGAGGTGCGCCTCTACGGCGAAGCCCCGGCGAAGGCCATCGCCCGCGGCGCGGTCGGCGCCCTCATGCAGTCCGGCGGGTTGCTGCCCGACCTGACCGCCGAGGAGACGGTACGCCTGGCCGCCGGCCTGCAGCGCAACCCGCGCCCGGTCGGCGAGGTGCTCGAGCGGGCCGGCGTCGCCGAGTTCGCCAAGCAGCGCGTGGCCGGGCTCTCCGGCGGCCAGCAGCAGCGGATCCGCTTCGCCATGGCCCTCGTGGCCGACCCGG
Source organism: Dactylosporangium sp. NPDC051484 (assembly GCF_040689395.1). Lineage (NCBI taxonomy): Bacteria > Bacillati > Actinomycetota > Actinomycetes > Micromonosporales > Micromonosporaceae > Dactylosporangium > Dactylosporangium sp. NPDC051484. Next base: position 206,711 of record NZ_JBFAZX010000007.1, read on the forward strand.
ACCTGCTGGTCCTCGACGAGCCCACGACCGGCATGGACGTGGAGACCCGGCGCGCCTTCTGGGCGTCGATGCGCGAGGAGACCGCCCGCGGGCGCACGGTCCTCTTCGCCACGCACTACCTGGAGGAGGCCGACGACTACGCCGACCGCATCGTGCTGCTGCGCTCCGGCCGGGTCATCGCCGACGGTACCTCCGCCCAGATCAAGGCCGCCGTGTCCGGCCGCACCATCCGCGCCACGATTCCCGGCGCCGACCTGGCCGGCCTCGCGGCGCTGGCCGGCGTGGAGCGGGTCGAGTCCCGCGGCGACATGGTGCTGCTGCACTGCGACGACTCCGACGCGGCCCTGCGGGCGCTGCTGGCCGCCACGCCCGCCCATGACATCGAGGTCACCAGCCGCAACCTCGAAGACGCCTTCATCGCCCTCACCGTTGCCGGGAGCATCCAGTGAACCCCACGTACATGCGGCTGGAAGCCGTCCGCCTGTTGCGCAACAAGCGCGTCGTGATCTTCTCGACGCTGATGCCAGCCCTGCTCGTGCTCATCATCGGCGGCGTGTCCGTCGGCGGCGACGCCGACGCGAAGCAGTACGTGATGGTCAGCATGGCGCTGTTCGGCGCGATGACGGCCGCGATCTCCAGCGGCGGCACCATCGCCGTCGAGCGCGGCCTCGGCTGGAACCGCACCCTGCGGCTCACGCCCCTGTCCCCGGCCGCGTACGTGCTGAACAAGGTGCTGCTGGCCCTGCTCGCCGGCGTGCTGCCGGTGGCCGTCACCTTCGCCGTCGGCGCCGCCGGCCTGCACGTGCGGCTCACCGCCGCCGAGTGGGTGCTGTGCTTCGCCGGGGCGTGGCTGTCGTCGCTGCCGTTCGCGGCGCTGGGCGTGGTCATCGGGTACCTCGCCAAGCCCGACAGCGTCCAGCAGGTCTCCGCGCTGATCAACCTGACCCTCGCCGCGTTCGGCGGGCTGTGGGTCCCGGTCAACCTGATGCCCGCCACGCTGCGGTTCATCGCGAAGCTGACCCCGTCCTACTGGACCGGCCAGGTGGCGCGCAGCCCGCTCGACCACGGCCACGTCGACGGCCAGGCGATCGCGGTGCTGGCCGGCTGGACCCTGGTGCTCGCGCTCATCGCGCTGCGCCGGTTCCGCGTCGACACCGCCCGTGCCTGAGCCTCGGTACCGTGTTCGACATGTCGCAGGGCCTGCCCGAGCGCCGCCCCCGGTTCTTCTGGAGCTGGTCGGCGGTCTGGCTGTTCTACATGGCGGGTCCGATCGCCGATGCCTGGCACCGGCCCGACCCGCTGCAGCGCGCCGCCGGTCTCGCCGCCGCGCTCGCCTTCTGCGCGGTCTACCTGCTCGGCTTCCTCTCGGTCCGCCGGCACTTCCGCCACACCGCCCAGTCGCCGGCGCGGACGCGGGCCGTGCTGCGCCTCGCCGCGATGGTCGCGCTGGCCGCGGTGCTGACGGTGATCGTCGGCGAGTCCGGCCTCACGGCGCTGGTGTACCTGTCGGTCATGGCGGTGTTCAGCCTGCCTGCCCGGGGCGCGTGGAGCTTCGTGCTGGCCTGTGCGGTGTGCGCGTTCGTGCTGCCGCGGGCGGTGCCCGGCTGGGACGGCGACATGGGCCTCACGTTCGCGGTCATGGTCGCCGCGCTGGCGGTGTGGGGCGTGACCCGCTTGGTGCAGCGCAACGCACAGCTCGCCGAGGCCCGCGAGGAGATCACCCGGCTGGCCGTCGCCGCGGAGCGCAACCGGTTCGCCCGCGACCTGCACGACCTGCTCGGCCACTCCCTCACCGTGGTGTCGGTGAAGAGCGAGCTGGCGGGCCGGCTGGTGCAGCTCGCCCCGCAGCGCGCCGAGGCCGAGCTCGCCGACATCCAGCGGCTGGTCCGCGAGGCGCTCGCCGACGTGCGCGCGGCCGTGGCCGGCTATCGCGAGATGTCCCTCGCGACCGAGCTCGCCGCCGCGCGCAGCGCGCTCGACGCGGCCGGCATCGAGGCCGACGTGCCGGTCACCGGCGAGGAGGTCGACCCGCAGCGGCAGGAGCTGTTCGCCTGGGTGGTCCGCGAGGGCGTCACCAACGTCGTGCGGCACAGCGACGCCAAGCACTGCTGGATTCGCCTCGGCCGCACCACCGTGGAGATCAGCGACGACGGGCGCGGCCCGGCCGGCGACGGCTCCACCGGCGTTCGCGCGGGTGCCGGTCATGGCCTCGACGGCCTGCGTGAGCGTCTCGACGCCGCGGGCTGCGCGCTGAGCGTCGGCCGGCGCGACGGCGGCGGGTTTCTGCTACGCGCCACCGCCACCCCCTCGGCCTCGGCGTCGTGAGTCCGCGCCCAGGCCGCCGGCCTGGCCTGATCAGCCGACCGAGCCGACCGAGCCGGACGACGAACGGCGCCTGAGCCTGCCTGGTCCGCCGATCGCCTTCCGGGTTCGTACCGGTGCAAGATCCGGCGGTGACCATCCGCCACCTCTCGATCACCGTCCTCGCCCTGTTCGCCCTCACCGGCTGCGGCTCCGGCGCCAATCCGGCGCAGGGCGCACCACGGCAGGTCGTGGCTCAATCGCCGTCCCCGTCTGCCGCGGACTCGCCCAGTCCGTCACCGTCACCGTCACCATCGCCGGAATCGACCTCGGAATCGGCCTCGGAATCGGCGTCGGCGCCGGCATCGCCACCGTCGCCGACCGCCACCGGGGCTGTTCCGACGCTCGCTCCGCCCGCCGTGCCGACGCCCAAGGCGACCACGAAGCAGGCCACCCCAGCGGCCACCAGGACCACGACGAAACCGCCCGCGCCGAAAACCACCCCGCCTGCCGGCGGCGGCGGAGGGCCGATCGTGCATCCGGGCGCGTTCTGTAAGCCGGAAGGCGCGATCGGCTTCACATCCGCGGGGACCAGGATGCGGTGCACGCTGAAGCCGGGCGAGAAGCAGCCGCGGTGGCGGGCGGCATGACCCACATCTGATATGTCCGGCGCGTCAGCGCCGGACATATCGGAAGTCCCGCGAGCGGTGCGGAGGGTCAGCAGCAGCGCGGGTTGCGGCACAGGCGCATCGAGACGACCGTCAGCCAGTTCGGACGGCGCTGGCCACGCCTGCGATCCGCGTCGACCAGCCATCATGTTCGCCGTGATCACGGAGTGAACATGCACCAGAAGCAGCACGTTCACTCCGTGATCACGGCGAACGCGTAGCGCACGAACGTCCTTGTCGCGGCGGCGTTCCCCCGCAGGGGGCTCGACGCTCCAGGTCGGCCCGGGGACCGTGCAGCCCGCTGTGCGCGGGCCGGCCGGCGGGCGGGAGGTCCCCCAGTGCCGCCGCGTGCTGTTGACGACGCCGCATGCGGGCACCTATCGGCTCAGCCGGTGCACTCCTCGGTTCGACGAGCACGAGCCAGTCGTCGATGTGATCGCGCGCTCGGCGCAGGTGGGACAGCAGTTCGACCGGCACGGCCACGCTCCACAATGTAGTCTCGCCGGAGCGTGACCGTTGCGCATACCGGACGTTGCCGACCTCGTGGCGGGGTGCGTCGCCCCGCCGAGTCCGTTAGCGTGGCCCGCTGACGTCGTACGCCGAGGATGTCGTACGCCGAGGATGGGGGAGCTGGTAGGTGCTCGGCAAGAGGTCCGGATACGCCAGGGTGGCCGCGATCGGCGCGATCCTGTTCGGGATCGTGTCCTGCGCGGGAGGCGAACCGCGCTCGTTCTCGCGGCCCGGGACCGGGGCCGCACATCAGGCGAACGCCGTGCCGTCGGCCGAGCCGTCGCCGTCACTGCCGGTGTCGCCGAGCCCGAGCGCCTCGCCGACCCCCGCCGTCTCGCCGTCGGTGACGCCCACCGCGCCGACGAGCACCTCGCAGACACCCGGGGACGGGTTCAACGTCCGCCCGCCGGGCGAGGGCCGCGGCCCAGCCGACACGATCATCCGCACCGCGGGCACCGGCGTCGCGCTGACCTTCGACGACGGCCCCGACCCGATCAACACTCCGGCGATCCTGCAGGTGCTGCGCGAGAACGGGGTCAAGGCCACGTTCTGCATGGTCGGCTTCCGGGTCCGCGACCGGCCCGACCTGGTGCGCCAGATCTACGCCGACGGGCACACGCTGTGCAACCACTCGTGGCAGCACCTGACGGACCTCGCCAAGCGTGACCCGGCGTACATCGACTGGGACCTGCGGCACACCAACGACATGATCCACGCCGCGGTCGGCGCCGACGCCCCGATCAAGTACTTCCGCGCGCCGGGCGGGAACTTCACCCCGTCGCTGGTGGCCAAGGCGGCCGAGCTCGGCATGGCCTCCATCTACTGGGACGTCGACCCGAGGGACTGGGACCACAAGCCGGACAACGGGCGCCAGGTCCACATCAACCGGGTCATCGCCCACGTGAAGTCCCAGACCCGGCAGGGCTCGATCGTCCTGTCACACGACAACGGCCAGCCCGACACGATCGTCGCGTATCGGCAGCTGATCCCCTGGATGCAGCGGTACTTCACGCTGGAGGGCCTGCCGACCTGACCCGGCAGCGCCGCGGCGGCTCAGGCCAGCCGGGCGTCGAGGGCGGCGCGGTCGGGCAGGAACCAGGCGTCGCGGCCGCGGTTGGACTCGCGGATCAGGTCGCGCAGCGCGTCGCTCGCCGCCACGTGATCGGAGACGTCGCCGATCACGGCCAGGCGCAGGCGGTAGTTGACCAGCTTCTGCAGGATCTCGCCGGCCACCCCGGTGCGCAGGACGAAGAAGTCGTCGGCGAGTCGGCCGGCCGGCACGACGAGCAGTTCCACACCGTGGGAGAGCGCCGCGCCGACGAGGTCGCCGGCGCCGAGCTGCGCGCCGTAGCGCGGGCCCTCGTCGTCCAGCACGAGCGCGTCGACCCCGTTGATCTTCTCGACCCGATCCATGGGACGCCACGCTACCGCGTCAACGCGCGCGGGAGCACGTCGTTCATCCCCTCACGCGCTCGGCGCAGCCAGGCGGTAGAGTGCTGATCATGCGGTGGTTGCGCGGCTGGCCGGTGTATCGGCAGCTGACCGGGCCGGACTCGACCGGTCGCGGTGCGGCGGTGCGCTCGCCGCGCACGGACGCGATCACCGCCCGCACCACGCAGGCCGACTCGGTCGCCGGGTCGGTGTGCCCATACTGTGCCGTCGGCTGCGCCCAGCGGGTCTTCGTCAAGGACGGCAAGGTCACCCAGATCGAGGGCGACCCCGACAGCCCGATCTCCCGCGGCCGGCTGTGCCCGAAGGGCTCGGCCAGCAAGAGCCTGGTCACCAGCCCGCTGCGGGCCACCCGGGTGAAGTACCGGCGGCCCTACGCGACCGACTGGGAGGAGCTCGACCTCGCCACGGCGATGGAGATGATCGCCGACCGCGTCGTCGCCGCCCGGGAGCAGACCTGGCAGGACACCGACGAGCAGGGCCGGCCGGTCAACCGGACGCTGGGCATCGCCAGCCTCGGCGGGGCCGCGCTGGACAACGAGGAAAACTACCTCATCAAGAAGCTGTTCACGGCGATCGGCGCGCTGCAGATCGAGAACCAGGCGCGCATTTGACACTCCGCCACCCTCCCCGGTCTGGGGAGCAGCTTCGGTCGCGGCGGCGCCACGGGCTTCCAGCAGGACCTGGCCAACGCTGACTGCATCGTGATCCAGGGCTCGAACATGGCCGAGGCCCACCCGGTCGGCTTCCAGTGGGTGCTGGAGGCCAAGGCCCACGGGGCGACGGTCATCCACGTCGACCCCAGGTTCACGCGCACCAGCGCGCTCGCGGACACGTTCGTGCCGATCCGGGCCGGGTCGGACATCGCGTTCCTCGGCGGTGTGGTCAACCACATCCTGAGCAACGAGCTGGACTTCCGGGAGTACGTCGTCGCGTACACCAACGCGGCCACGATCGTGCACGAGGACTTCCGCGACACCGAGGACCTCGATGGGCTGTTCTCCGGCTTCGACCCGCAGACCCAGGCGTACGACCCGTCGTCGTGGCGCTACCAGGGACATGCCCGGGAGGAGCACGCGCGGGAGTACGGCCCCGCCGACCGCGAGACCGCCGCGGGGATGCAGCACGAGTCGCACGGGCCGCCGATCCCGTCCGCCGTCGAGCGGGACGAGACGCTGCGGCACCCGCGGTGCGTGTACCAGATCCTGAAGCGGCACTTCTCGCGATACACCCCGGAGATGGTGGAGCAGGTGTGCGGCGTGCCGCCGGAGCAGTTCGCCCGGGTCTGCGAGGCCTGGACGCGCAACTCCGGCCGGGAGCGCACCACCGCGCTGGTCTACTCCGTGGGCTGGACGCAGCACTCGGTCGGGGTGCAGTACATCCGCACCGGCGCCATCATCCAGCTCCTGCTGGGCAACATGGGCCGCCCCGGCGGCGGGATCATGGCGATGCGCGGGCACGCCAGCATCCAGGGCTCCACCGACATCCCGACGCTGTTCAACCTGCTGCCCGGGTATCTGCCGATGCCGAGCGCAGGCCGGCACGACACGCTCGACGCGTGGGTCGACGCGATCCGCCACCCCGGGCAGAAGGGCTTCTGGGGCCACGCCCGCGCGTTCGCGGTCAGCCTGCTCAAGGCGTACTTCGGCGACGCCGCCACCGCGGAGAACGACTACTGCTACGGGCACCTGCCCCGGCTCACCGGCGACCACGGCACCTACCAGACCGTGCTGAACATGCTCGACGGTAGGGTGAAGGGATACTTCCTGCTCGGCCAGAACCCGGCCGTCGGCTCCGCGCACGGGCGCGCCCAGCGGCTGGGCATGGCGCAGCTGGACTGGCTCGTGGTGCGCGACCTCTACGAGATCGAGAGCGCCACCTTCTGGCGCGACGGCCCCGAGGTCGAGACCGGCGAGATCGTGCCGCAGGAGTGCAAGACCGAGGTGTTCCTGCTGCCCGCCGCCTCCCACGTGGAGAAGGAGGGCACGTTCACCCAGACCCAGCGGCTGCTGCAGTGGCGGCAGAAGGCCGTCGAACCGCCCGGCGACTGCCGCTCGGAGCTGTGGTTCTTCTACCACCTCGGCCGCCTCATCAAGGCCCGGCTGGCCGGCTCCACGCTGCGGCGCGACCGGCCGGTGCACGACCTGGCCTGGGAATACCCCACGCACGGCCCGTACGACGAGCCCTCGGCGGAGGCGGTCCTGCGGGAGATCAACGGCTTCGACGTGGCCACCGGGGCGCCGTTGCCGGGCTTCAACGAGCTGCGCGACGACGGCTCGACGGCCTGCGGCTGCTGGATCTACTCCGGGGTGTACGCCGGCGGGGTCAACCAGGCGGCCCGGCGCACGCCCGCGTCCGAGGCCGACCCGATCGGGCTGGAGTGGGGCTGGGCGTGGCCGATGAACCGGCGCATGCTGTACAACCGTGCCTCGGCCGACCCGGATGGCCGACCGTGGAGCGAGCGCAAGGCCTACGTCTTCTGGGACTCCGACCGGGGCGAGTGGACCGGGCCGGACGTGCCCGACTTCGAGCGGACCAAGCCGCCCACGTACCGGCCGGAGCCGGGCACGACCGGGTCGGCGGGCATCGCCGGGGACGATCCGTTCGTCATGCAGGCCGACGGCAAGGGCTGGCTGTTCGCGCCCAGCGGGCTCGTCGACGGGCCGCTGCCGGCGCACTACGAGCCGGTCGAGTCGCCGGTGACGAACCCGCTGTACCCGCAGCAGGCCAACCCGACCCGCAAACGTTTCCAGCGCTCGGAGAACCCGATCAACCCCGCGCACAGTGCGGTGTTCCCGTTCGTGTTCACCATCAGCCGGCTGACCGAGCACCACACCGCCGGCGGGATGAGCCGGACGCTGGAGTACCTCTCGGAGCTGCAGCCGGAGATGTTCGTCGAGGTCTCGCCGGCGCTGGCGGCCGAGCGCGGGCTGGAGCACCTGGGCTGGGCGCACGTGGTCACGAGCCGGTCGGCGATCGAGGCGCGGGTCATGGTCACCCCGCGGATGCGGCCGCTGCGCATCGACGGGCGGCCGGTGCACCAGATCTGGCTGCCGTACCACTGGGGCAGCTCCGGCCTGACCACCGGCGACTCGGCGAACGACCTCGTCGGCATCGTGCTGGACCCCAACGTGCTGATCCAGGAGAGCAAGGTGGGCACCTGCGACGTGCGGGCCGGCCGGCGCCCGCGGGGCGCGGCGCTGCGCGCCCTCGTCGAGGACTACAACCGGAGGGCGGGGCTGTGACCCTAGAACAGTCGCCGCGGCGGATGGGCTTCTTCACCGACACGAGCGTGTGCATCGGCTGCAAAGCGTGCGAGGTCGCGTGTAAGGAGTGGAACGCCGTGCCCGCCGACGGGCTCGACCTGCTCGGCATGTCCTTCGACAACACCGGCCAGCTCGACGCCAACTCCTGGCGGCACGTCGCCTTCATCGAGCAGACGCTCCCGTCGAGCGCGGACCCGCACGATCCGCACGCTCCCGGCGACATGCGGTGGCTGATGATGTCGGACGTGTGCAAGCACTGCACGCACGCCGCCTGCCTCGACGTGTGCCCGACAGGTTCGCTCATGCGCACCGAGTTCGACACCGTGATCGTCCAGGCCGACATCTGCAACGGCTGTGGCTACTGCGTGTCCGCCTGCCCGTACGGCGTGATCGCCCGGCGGGAGGGCGACGGGCGCGTCTGGAAGTGCACGCTGTGCTACGACCGCATCGGCGACGGGCTGCAGCCGGCCTGCGCCACGGCGTGCCCGACCGAGTCGATCCAGTACGGCCCCCTCGACGAGCTGCGTGAGCGGGCGCAGGCCCGGCTGGAGCAGTTGGACCGGCCCGAGGCGCGGCTCTACGGCCACGACCCGGACGACGGGGTCGGCGGGCAAGGCGCGTTCTTCCTGCTACTCGACGAGCCCGAGGTGTACGGACTGCCGCCCGCCCCGATCGCCAGCACCCGTAACCTGCCGCAGATGTGGAAGCGCGCCGGCCTGGCGGCTCTGACGATGGCCGCGGCCGTCGCGGTGTCGTTCCTCGGAAGGAGACCATGAACCGCCCCGCACGCGAGCACGGTGGTGAGGACGTCCAGGTGCCCCGCGCCGAGTTCCGCTCGTACTACGGCCGGCCCATCCTCAAGGCGCCGGTGTGGAAGCACGACGTCCCGGCGTACCTCTTCACCGGCGGACTGGCCGCGGGCAGCGCCCTGCTCGCCGCCGGCGCCGACCTGACCGGCCGGCCGAAGACCCGGCGGGCGGCTCGGCTGGCCGCCCTCGGCGCGCTCGGCGCGAGCACCTACTTCCTCATCAACGACCTCGGCCGGCCGGAGCGCTTCCACCACATGCTGCGGGTCGCCAAGCCGACCTCGCCGATGTCGGTGGGCACCTGGCTGCTGAGCGCGTTCGGCGGGGCCGCGAGCCTGGCCGCCACCACCGAGGCGCGGCCACGGGGCTGGACGGCGCGCGCCGGGCGGGCCGCCGGCCTCGGCGCGGCGGCGCTGGCGCCCGGGCTCGCCACCTACACGGCGGTGCTGGTCGCCGACACGGCGGCACCGTCGTGGCACGCGGCCCGGGCCGACCTGCCGTTCGCGTTCGCGGGCAGCGCCCTGGCCAGCGGGGCGGCCGTCGGGCTCATCGCGGCGCCCGTGCGCGAGGGCGGACCGGCCCGCACGCTCGCGGTCGCCGGGGTGGCGCTCGAGGTCGCCGCGACCCACCGGATCGAGACCGGGCTGGGGCTGCTGGGGGAGCCGTACCGCACGGGGAAGGCGGGCCGGCTGCTCCGCGCGGCGCGGGCGCTGAACCTGGCCGGGGCGGCGGGCGCGGTGCTGGGACGGCGCAGCCGGGTGCTGTCGGCGCTGTCCGGGGCGGCGCTGCTGGCGGGGTCGCTCGCCACCCGGTTCGGGGTGTTCGAGGCCGGCGTCGCCTCGACGAAGGATCCGAAGTACGTGGTGGAGCCGCAGCGGGGCTGACGCCCCGCCGCGGCGGGCCGTCATCAGCCCTTGGTGACCACCGAACCGACGATCTTGTCGGCGATCGTCTGCCGCTTCTGGTCCCACAGCGGGAACAGCCAGCCGACGTAGCAGATGACGCTGTCGACGATGTGGCCGAGGTCGCGCAGGAAGGCGCCGCCGAAGCCGAGCGGCTGGCCGGTCTGCTCCTTGAACAGCCGCAGGCCGAGCGCCTTCTTGCCGAGGCTGGCGCCCTGGCCGCCGAGGATCCAGCGGTTGTAGACGAGCCACGCGAACGCCAGCAGGAGGAAGACGAAGTACAGCGGGCCCGGACCGCTCGCCATGCCGTCGGAAGCGACCGACGGGCCGGCGATCACGTTGCCGAGGAGGCTGAGAATCACCGCGGGAGCGGCGTCGATCAGGTACGCGCCGACGCGCTGGATCCAGTTTGCATAGTTCATCGGGGGTATTGCTCCTCAGGGGGTTGGGGATACAAACGGCTCAGATGAATCCGAACCGGTGGAGCTGGAAGCACCAGCTCGCCGTGGCGGCGACGAGCGCGGCCACCTCGACCCTGCGGCGGGTCCGGGCCGGCCAGGGCGCCGGCAAGGCGACCAGGCCGAGATGCCGCAGGACGACCATCGGGACCGTCACGGCCGTCAGGATCGCCAGACCCAGGGCCGCCGGGTTGTCGCCGAGCGAGGCCAGGATGCGGCCGTGCGTCAGGTCCACCGCCGCGGTGGTGAGCCCGCATCCGGGGCACGGGATGCCGGTCGCCCAGCGCAGCGGGCACGGCAGGCCGAGGCCTGTTCCGGTGCTGACCGCCGGCCAGAGCGCCGCCGCGCTCGCGACGGCGACACCGAACCCGCCCAGGCGCTCCGGTATCGAGTACTGCCTGCGCACCTGAGACCCCGTAGCTCGACGTAGTAAGTGATGATCTTAGTTGGTGATCGACGTCACTTTGGATCGGCCGAATGCATGATCCTCGGGATCGTCCTCCCAGCTAGCGAACCCGCAATGTCGAGCCGGTGAACGGGACGAGCTCGCCGATGACCGGATAGCCGGGCAGTTCGCCCGCCACGAGCAGGCCGCCGGAGGTCTGCGCGTCGGCGAGCAGCAGCAGCTCATCCTCCGGCGTGGTGCCGGCGTCGAGGTGCGGGCGGACCCAGTCGAGGTTGCGCCGGGTACCGCCGCTGACGAAGCCGTCGGCGAGAGCGCGGCGGGCGCCGTCGAGGTAGGGCACGGCGGCCGCCTCGAGCACCGCGGTGACCCCGCTGGCCCGCGCGAGCTTGTGCAGGTGTCCGAGCAGCCCGAAGCCGGTCACGTCGGTGGCGCACTCGGCGTCGGCCGCCAGCGCCGCCTCCGAGGCCGCCCGGTTGAGCGTGGTCATCGCCTCGACCGCGTGTGGGAACGACTCGCCGGTGGCCTTGTGCCGGCTGTTGAGCACGCCGATGCCGAGCGGCTTGGTCAGCGTCAGCGGCAGGCCGGGGCGGCCGCGGTCGTTGCGCAGCAGGCGATCCGGGTCGGCGATGCCGGTGACCGCCATGCCGTACTTCGGCTCCGGATCGTCGACGGAGTGCCCGCCCGCCACGTGACAGCCGGCCTCGCGGGCGATGTCCAGGCCGCCCCGCAGTACCGCCGCGGCCAGCGTCATCGGCAGCACCTCGCGCGGCCAGGCGAGCAGGTTCACGGCGACCACCGGACGGCCGCCCATCGCGTAGACGTCGGACAGCGCGTTGGCCGCCGCGATGCGCCCCCAGTCGTAGGCGTCGTCGACGACCGGCGTGAAGAAGTCGGCGGTGGCGACCACCGCGGTGCCGCCGGACAGCGACACGACCGCCGCGTCGTCGCCGTCGTCGAGCCCGACGATCAGCTCACCCGGCCCCTGCGGCGCGCCGCCGCCCAGCAGGCCGGCGACCACCGCCTCCAGCTCGCCGGGCGGGATCTTGCAGGCACAGCCGCCGCCGTGCGCGTAGCCGGTGAGCCGGATCGTCTGGGTCATATGATCCACTGTAAGGCAGCCGTACTGCATAACTCGATGTCGTTGGCCGGTTGCCCGCCAGTAGGCTGCTGCCCGTGATGGGGGCCGCTGCGCAGAACCAGTTCCAGACGCACGGGTTCGTCGATGTGGACGGCCAGGACCGTCCGGACGACTGGGTCAGGGTTCTTGACGTCCTGGACGCCGAGCCGTTCTACGCCTCGTACAAGGCACGGTTGCGGGAACTTCTGGCGCCGGCCGCGCCCGGCCGCTGTCTGGATGTGGGCGCGGGCACCGGCGCCAACGCGGCTCGGCTGGCCGATGAGCACGGGATCGAGATGGTGGTCGTCGACCACGCCCATACGATGGCGCGTGCCGCCCAGTCCCGAGGCCTGACCCGGGTGGCCGTCGCCGATGCGGCTCGGCTGCCGTTCGCCGCCGCGACGTTCGCCGGCGCCATGGCCGATCGGGTCCTGCAACATCTCGCTGACCCGCGGGCGGCCGTTGCCGAGATGGTCCGTGTCACCGTGCCCGGCGGGCGCATCGTGCTCGCCGATCCCGACTATGACACGCAGGTCCTCGATATCGAGGATCAGGACGTCGCCCGTGCCGTGCTGCGGTTCCGGGCCGACCATGCGCTGCGCAACGGTACCCTCGCCCACCGTCATGCCGGCATACTCGCGACGCTCGGGATGACCGACGTCGTCGTCGAGACCCGCACGCTGGTGGTGCGCGACCCCAATGCCGTCGACCATGTGATGGGCCTGCGGACGTGGGCGGCCACCGCTGCGAAACGGGGCCTGCTCGAACCCGCACGGGCGGCGGTGTTCGAGGTGGAGGTCGACCGGGCCATCCGTGCCGGCCGCTTCCTCTATGCCGTCACGTTCTTCCTCACCAGCGCGGTGAAGCCGAGCTAGCTCTTCCCGGCCGTGGCGGCGGCGACCTCCGGCGTCCCGCGATCGGCCGGGCGGCGGCCCGTGGCGAACAGCAGCGCGAGGCCGGCGAGGCACAGCAGGGTGCCCGCCGCGTAGGCGTAGCGGTAGCCGAAGTTCGCGGCCAGGCCCAGCAGCGGCCCGGCCAGGATCGCCGCGATCGGGAACGCGTTGCTGGCCAGCGTCGCCGCGCGGCCGGGCTCGCCGGGCAGCAGCTCCTGGACGTAGGAGATGCCCAGGCCCTGCACGGCGGCGATGAAGCCCGCGTTCAGCAGTTGCAGCGCCGCCACCTGCCAGCTGTGCGTGGCGAGCGTGACGAGGGCGTAGTAGAGCACGCCGATCGCGGCGCCGAGGATGATCAGGCGACGCAGCGGGAAGCGGGCCGACAGCGCGCCGAAGCCCAGCATGAGCGGGATCTCCAGGGCCGCGCACAGGCCGAGCACGAGGCCGGTGTCGCGGACCTGGGCGTGCAGGACGTGGCCGAGGTACAGCGACATCGCCTGCACGCCGAGCACCCCCGCGGCCTGCATGAGCGCGAACGCGGTGACCACGAGCAGCACCGACACCCTTGCCTTGCGGGCCGGCGGCCGCTCGACGTGCGCCGGCGGCGAGACCTCATCGAGGCGCAGCAGCACGACCGCGGCGGCGACGACGTACATGACGGCCGCGGTGAGGTACAGCACCCGGAAACCCCCGGCCTGCACCAGGAACGCGGCCACGGGCGGCCCGGCCACCCAGGCGACCGAGAACAGCGTCCGCAGCGTGCTGATCGCCATCGCGGCCCGGGCCGAGCCGCGCTGCTGCAGCACCTCGCGGGCGTAGGCGAAGGCCTGCGGGAACAGCGCGCCGCTGATCGCGGTCAGCGAGATGGTCAGCGCGAACAGCACCCAGTACTCGCGCACGAACGCGGTCGCGATCGAGCCCGCGCAGCCGGCGAGGGCGGCGGACAGCATCAGCCGGCGCCGGATCGGGCGGCGGTCGGACAGCCGCCCGAGCACCGACGACGACGCCACCATGGCCAGCGGCCCGGCGACGAGGAACGCGCCGACCCGGGCCGGCCCGGCGTGCACCTCGGAGCTCAGGAACAGCGCGATGAACGGCCCGACGAGCGCGGTCGACAGCCCGACGAAGAAGAACATGATGCCGAGCGGCACCAGCGTGCGCCCGGTCCGCCCGGCGGCGCCGGCCGGCGCCTCGACGCTAATGCCCGAAACCACGGCCGCACCTTACGCGATTCAGGGCAGGCACTCTGCCTAATAACGGCCGGAAGTCTCGTACGTCACTGCGTGCACCGCTCAAGGGCGCCAGCCGGTCGCCGCCGCCCAGTCCTCGGCCGCGGCGACGACGAGGTCCACGACCGGGTCCTTGACGTCGGTGTAGGCGCCCAGGTCGTCGAGGTGCCCGGCGAGGGTGGTCTTGAACGCGGCGTACGCGGCCACCGCGGCCGGGTGCGCGCGCAGCCAGTCGCGGAACAGCAGGGCCAGGCGCTCGTTGGGTGAGCCGGCCAGGCGCACGTGGAGGTTGACCGGCTCCGGGGAGTCACGGGTGTAGAAGCGCTTGCGCCACAGGTCCGGGGCGTCTCCGCGGCCCGCGGGGACGTGGTCGTGCTCGTACGGGCCGCGGGCGAAGCCGGCCGCGGCGAGCGGCGTGTCCAGGGCGGGGGAGAACGCGGCGACGCTCAGCTGCAGGTCATACACCGGCTTGGCGGCCATGCCCGGGATCGCGGTGCTGCCGATGTGCTCCACGCGCAGCGACAGCGGCGCCGCGGCGGCGTGGACCTCGGCGGCCAGCTCCAGGCCGCGCGCCCGCCAGCCCGCGGCGGAGGGGTCGATGTGGATCGGCACGCGTGGACCGTACCGGATCCGGGGTTTCCGGGGTTATGACGCGGACTCGCGGCGGGCCCGGGCGCGCCGCTTGCCCTCGTGCATGGCCTGCACGCGGGGCACGGGGATGGTGTCGCCTTCCGCGATGAGGTCGGCGGGCACGTCCTGCGGCGCCGGCATCCGCTCGGCCCACGGGTCGGCGGCGCCGAGCAGGCCGGGCACGGTGTGGACGGTGAAGTCACGCGGGGAGACGCCGTCGAGGTCGGCCCAGTCCAGCGGATACGACACCGGGCAGCCCGGCCGCAGCCGCGGGCTGTAGGCGCACACGACCGTCGCACCGCCGACCCGGGTGGGGTCGAGGAACACCTTGCCGTGCCGGTCCTCGCGGATGAACGCGGTGGTGGCGAGGCCGGGGTCGAGCCGCTCCGCGCGCGCCGCGATCGCCCGGGTGGCCGCGGCCACGTCCTGCATCGGCGTGGGCCGGATCGGCACGAAGACGTGCAGGCCCTTCGCGCCGCTGGTCTTCACCGCGCCGGTGAGGCCGGCCTCCCGCAGCGTCTCGCGGACCAGCCGGGCCGCCCGCACCACGATCCCGAAGTCCGTCGTGCCCTCCGGCGGGTCGAGGTCCAGGACCAGGTGCGTGGTGTGCGCCCAGTCGTCGGCGCGCACGAGCGTCGGGTGGTACTCCACGGCCCTCTGGTTGGCGAACCACAGCAGCGTGCGCCGGTCGTCGCACAGCGCGTAGGCGACGTCCCGCTTCGACGTCTCGGCCCACATGTTGACCGTCCGGACCCATTCCGGGGTGTACTTCGGGACGTTCTTCTGCATGAACGACTCCTGGCCGCGCATGATGCGCACCACCGACAGCGGCCGGTCGGCCAGCACCGGGATGATCCGGTCGCGCACGGCGTCGAGGTAGTCGACGAGGTCGCGCTTGCTGGCGCCGGCCCCCTCGAAGAGCGGCTGGTCCAGGTTGGTCAGCGCGACCCCGTCGCGTTCCTCCGCGGTGCCCACCGTCACACCGTATCGGGTGAGCGCTATTCCAGCAGGTCCATGTTGATCGCGGCGGCCGCCTTCAGTCCCGCGCCGGCCGCCACGATGGCGTGCGCCATGGGGTCGGCGACGTTGCCGGCCACCCACACGCCTTCCACGGCGGTCTTGCCCATGGGATCGGCGGGCACGTAGGTGGCGATCACCTCGCCGTGCATCTCGAGGCCGGCGGTTTCGAGGCCGAGCCCGTCGAGGAACCCGGCCCGTGCGGCCATCCTGGTCTGCACGGCGACCACCTCCCGCGCCACGACGGTTCCGTCCCGCAGGTGTACGCCCACGTCGTCGACGCCCACGACCTCGCCCTCGACCACTCGCACCTTGGGCGAGATGTCCTGCGTTTCGCGATGGTTCGTGAACAGCACGACGTCGTCGGTCCACTGCGTCCACAGCAGCGCCTGGTGCGCGGCGAGGACGCCGGTGGCGATGACGCCGAGGGGCCGGTCGCGGACCTCCCAGCCGTGGCAGTACGGGCAGTGCAGCACGCGCCGCCCCCAGCCCTCGGCCAGCCCGGGGATGTCCGGCAGCTCGTCGGTGAGCCCGGTGGTGACCAGCAGCCGCCGCGCCGTGCGGCTCGTGCCGCCGGCGAGCTCCACTTGGAAGCCGTCGCCCTCGCGCCGCGTGTTCGTGACGACACCGTCGGCGAACTGCGCGCCGTACCCGCGCGCCTCGGCCCGCCCGATCTCCAGCAGCTGTCCCGGCGGGGTGTTCTCCCGCCCGAGGTAGCTGTGCACTGCCGCGGCCGGCGCGTTGCGGGGCTGCCCGCTGTCGACGACCAGGACCCGGCGCCGCGCCCGGGCCAGGGCCAGCGCACCGCTCAGCCCAGCCGCGCCGCCGCCGATGACGATCACGTCGTACTGCTCGGTCATACCGATACCTCCGCTGCGCTCCGGCGGCGGTCCGAGCCAGACCCGAATCGCTGCATACCGCTCATGTCTTCGACCATGCCCCGGTCAGGCCGTTTTGGCAAAGAACTTTGCCAAATTGGCAAGATGGAGCTGGAGCGCGCGCAAGCGCACCGGGGACTACGGCCGCTGGTCTCAGGGCGTGTCGTAGCGGCCGGGCTGGACGACGGTGGTGAAGCCGCCGGCCGGGACCAGCACCCGGATCCGGCCCGCCGTCGTCGTGTAGTGCTCCAGCTCCTCGCCGCCCGGGTCGTTGACGCTCACCGTCGCCGGGGCGTCGCCGGGCACCACCACGTCGGCGGCGCGGGTGCTGGTGGCCATGCTGCGCAGCAGGGTCAGGTGCGCGCCGGTCAGCGGGTGGGACAAGGCCATCGAGTGCATCTGCGATCCTTCGATGCGCACGGTCGGCTCGGCGATCCGGGCGACCGCCGCCGCGTGCGGCTCGGAGTCCAGGGCCAGCATCGCCAGCAGCCCGTGGATCGTGGACTCGGCCCCGGAGTCGCGGTGCACCACCCCGGCCCCGCCACCGGCGGCGTCCTCGACGTCGATGCCGTCGTAGGTGATCCCGGTCGCCGGGTCGTACATCGGGGCACCCGCCGGGTTGTTGCCGAAGAACCACGACCCGGCGACGCCGGCCAGGGTGCTCAGCGCCGGTCGCCCGGTCGCCCGGCCCGTGGCCAGCAGCGACTCGACCCGCGAGTGCGCGCCGTAGGCCAGCTGCACCCCGTCGAGCGTCAGCGCCTCCCGCGCGCCCGGCATCGCCACCCGCAGGTTGTCCGGTCCGCGGCCCACGAGCAGGTGCGGGGTGAACGACGCCGCGTCCGCCAGCGCCGCGTCGCGGGCCGCCAGGTCGCCGCACACCTCGTACACGCGCGCCAGCGCCGCCGGTGCCAGCCCGGCCCAGGCGTGCCATTCGGTGCGCGAGAGCCCGGACGGCAGCACCGCCCCGAACGGCCATGTCCACGGCGTGCCGGTGCGCATCGCGGTGACTCCCTCGGCGAGTTGCTCCAGGACCTTGCGGGCGTCCTCGTCGTCGCTGATCCGGGTGTACTCGCACAGCCCCAGCATCGCCTCGCCGGTCAGGTCGGCACCGTTGGCGATGAGCCACGCGGGCGTGGACATGTCGTCGACGAGGCGCCACTGGCCGTACCGGCACAGCACCTGCCGCCGCACCGCCCCGGCGGCCAGCCGCAGCCGCACCCGCAGGAACGCCGCGAACGCCGGATCGTCGCCGTGGAAGGCGGCGTAGCCCTCGCCCAGCGCCCAGATCGTGCGGGCCAGCCAGGCCGACTCGCCGCTGTCGGACGGGTCGGGCGGCTCGGGCGGCTCGGCGCTGGCGTTGAGCCGCCCGTCGGGCTGCTGCCACAGCACCACGTTGCCGGCCCGCGGATCGGTGTCGTCCTGCGGCGCGGTCTGCAGGAAGCACAGCCCGCGCAGCAGTTGCCGCGCCGCCGCGCGGCTGGTCGCCGCGCCGGTCGCCCGCCAGTGCCTGGTGTACACCACGGCCGCCCGGGCGATGTCGTCGGCGTTGAACGCGCCCTGGGTGTAGTCGCCGTCCGTGGCTCGCTCGCCGCCCCCGCAGGGCAGGTAGCTGTCGTCGGGCAGCCGCCCCGCGTAGGTCCACACGACCTCGACCTGCGGCTCCTCGGAGAGGCGGTAGGTGGTGTGCCCGGCGATGGCGGGCGGCGCGATGCGGACCCGCAGCGAGTCCAGGTGGGCGAGGTTCGTCAGCACGGGCGGCGCTCTACCCGGGCCCCGACCGGCAAACGCCCACCCCCGGGCGATTGCGGGCGGCGGACCCGCGAGGGTCGATCGCGACGGGCACCACGAGCGGCCGGCGGGCGGGTATGGTGTGCGCGCGGAAGGAGACGTTACGGGGCGTCTGGTCCTCGGCGATGCCGGTCTTGCCGGCGAACCACTGCCGGTCACGATCGATGCCGCCAGCCGGGTCCGGTCGTCGAGCTCGGTGAGGCGGGGCGCGTCAAGCGCGCCGTAGCTGTGCGGGGCCGACAGCCTGGCTTCCTCGTCGGCGTCGCGCATTCCGGGCACCTCTACGGCTCGTTGCGGCCATCCTGGAGACATCCGGGAGCCGCGCCCCGTCACGAAGCGTTGCGGCAAGGTCGCGGAGGTGTCCCCCTGGTTCGCCCTCGGAGAAACCCGGTTGTCTGAGTGAGTGCTCGCTCATTAGAGTGTCGCCGTGAATGCGAACCGGCAGCAGGGTCGACGGCGACGGGTGCCCGCACTGGCGCCCGACGATCGGCGAGCGGCGCTCATCGCCGCGACGCTGCCGCTGCTGCGCACCCACGGCGTGGCGGTGACGACCCGGCAGATCGCCGAGGCCGCCGGCGTCGCGGAAGGCACCATCTTCGGCGTCTTCCCGGACAAGGCGTCCCTGCTGTCCGCCGCACTGTGCCGCGCCTTCGAGCCCGGCCCGGTGCTGCGGGAGCTGTCGGCGATCGATCCGCGGGCGCCGCTGCGGGAGCGGCTCAACGACGCGGCGGCGATCCTGATTCGCCGGGTCGAGGGTTCGGTACAGCTGATGATGCTCGCCCGGACCATGCCGTGCCCGGCCGAAGAGTCGCCGATGGCGGTGCTGATGGAGGGCCGCCGCCGGCTCACCGAGGCCGTCGCCGCGCTGGTCGAGCCCGACCGGGCGCTGCTGCGGCGCAGCCCCGACACCACCGCCCGGCTGCTGTTCGCCCTGGTCGTGAACACGGTGCGGGGTGAGCTGCCCAACGAGGAGCTGTTCACGCCCGACGAGATCGTCACCATCCTGCTCGACGGCCTGCTCAAACATCCCGGCGCACCAAGCGACCCTGGAGAAGCCTGACCGATGCTGATCCGTCTGCTGAGAACGTACCTACGGCCCTATCGCGGGCCGATCACCCTGGTGGTGGTGCTGCAACTGGTGCAGACGCTCGCCACCCTCTACCTGCCGACCCTCAACGCCGACATCATCGACCGCGGAGTCATCACCGGCGACACCGGCTACATCCTGCGCATCGGCGGCTTCATGCTCGCCGTGACGCTCGTGCAGATCGTGTGCTCGGCCGCTGCGGTCTACTTCGGCGCGCGGACGGCGATGGCGCTCGGGCGCGACGTGCGGGCCGGCCTGTTCGCCCAGGTGCAGCGGCTCAGCGCCCGGGAGGTCGGCGAGCTCGGCGCCCCGTCGCTGATCACGCGCACCACCAACGACATCCAGCAGGTCCAGATGCTGGTCCTGATGACGTTCACGCTCATGGTGTCGGCCCCGATCATGTGCCTCGGCGGCATCATCCTGGCGCTCAAGCAGGACGTGCCGCTGTCCGGGCTGCTGCTCGTGGTCACGCCGGTGCTCATCGGCCTGATCGCGCTCATCGTGGTGCGGATGCGGCCGCTGTTCCGGCTCATGCAGGTGCGCATCGACGTGGTCAACCGGGTCATCCGCGAGCAGATCACCGGCATCCGGGTCATCCGCGCGTTCGTCCGTGACGAGCGGGAGCGGGTCCGCTTCGCCGAGACCAACGCCGACCTGCGTGATGTGTCGCTGGCCGTGGGCCGGCTGATGGCGCTGATGTTCCCGACCGTCATGCTCGTCGTCAACGCCTCCAGCATCCTCGTGCTGTGGTTCGGCGCGCAGCGCATCGACAGCGGCGGCATGGAGGTCGGCGCGCTGACGGCGTTCCTGAGCTACCTCATGCAGATTCTCATGTCGGTGATGATGGCGACGTTCATGTTCGTCATGATCCCGCGGGCCGAGGTGTGCGCCGAGCGCATCCAGGAGGTCCTCGGCGCCGAGTCCAGCGTCCAACCGCCGCGGGAGCCGGTCACGAGCCTCGACGTCCACGGCGAGCTCGAGCTGCGCGGCGTGTCGTTCCACTACCCGGGCGCGGAGTCGGCCGTGCTCGCCGGCGTCGACCTCGTCGCGCACCCGGGGCAGACGACCGCGATCATCGGCAGTACGGGCGCCGGGAAGACGACGCTGCTCAACCTCGTGCCGCGGCTGTTCGACGCCACCGGCGGCACCGTGCTCGTCGACGGTGTCGACGTGCGCCGGCTCGACCCCGCGCTGCTGGCGCGGACCGTGAGCATGGTGCCGCAGAAGCCGTACCTGTTCTCCGGCACCGTCGCGTCCAACCTGCGCTACGGCCGGCCCGACGCCACCGACGAGGAGCTCTGGCAGGCCCTGGAGGTCGCCCAGGCGGCCGGCTTCGTCCGCGCCATGCCCGAGGGGCTCGCCGCGCCGATCGCGCAGGGCGGCACCAACGTCTCCGGCGGGCAGCGCCAGCGCCTGGCGATCGCCCGGACCCTGGTCGCCCGCCCCGAGATCTACCTGTTCGACGACTCGTTCTCCGCGCTGGACTACGCCACGGACGCGGCCCTGCGCGAGGCGCTGCGCGCCGAGATCGCCGACGCGACGGTGGTCATCGTCGCCCAGCGGGTCAGCACCATCCGCGACGCCGACCGCATCGTCGTGCTCGACGAGGGCCGCGTGGTCGGCACCGGCACCCACCAGGAACTCATGGACGACAACGAGACCTACCGCGAGATCGTCCTGTCCCAGCTCACCGAGCAGGAGGCGGCGGCATGACGGCACCAGCCAGACCCGGCGGCGGCGGCCCGGGGTTCGGCCCCGGCCGGATGATGATGGGCGGCGGACCGCCGGTGAAGCTCGACGACTTCAAGGGCTCCACCAAGCGGCTGCTGAAGATGCTCGCCCCCGACCGGTTCATCGTCTGCGTGGTGCTGGTGTTCGGCATCGCCAGCGTCGTGCTGTCGGTGCTCGGCCCGCGGCTGCTCGGCCACGCCACCGACGTCATCTTCGAGGGCATCGTCAGCAAGCGGATCCCCGCCGGCACGACGAAGGAGCAGGCGATCGAGGCCCTGCGCGCGCAGGGCAACGGCCGCTTCGCCGACCTGCTGTCGGGCATGACCAACCTGGTGCCGGGCCGGGGCATCGACTTCGACCGGCTCGAGCGGGTCCTGTTGTGGGTCGCGGTGGTGTACCTCTTCGCCTGGATCTTCGGTCTGCTGCAGGCCCGGCTCACCACGGTCGTCGTGCAGCGCACCGTCTTCCGGCTGCGTGAGCAGGTCCAGCTCAAGCTCGCCCGGCTGCCGCTGAGCTACTTCGACCAGCAGCCCCGCGGGGAGGTGCTCAGCCGCGCCACCAACGACACCGACAACATCGCGATGACGCTGCAGCAGTCGCTGAGCATGCTGCTCACGTCGCTGCTGACCATCATCGCGGTCCTCGGCATGATGTTCTGGATCTCCCCGCTGCTGGCCGTCATCGCGCTGGTCACCGTGCCGGTGTCGGTGTTCATCACCGCCCGCATCGGCAAGAAGTCCCAGCCGGAGTTCGTCAAGCAGTGGGCGAGCACCGGCCGGCTCAACGGCCACATCGAGGAGATGTTCACCGGGCACTCGGTCGTGAAGATCTTCGGCCGGCAGGAGGAGGCCGCCCGCACGTTCGAGGAGCACAACGAGACCCTGTTCGCCTCGTCGTTCCGCGCCCAGTTCATCTCCGGCCTGATTCAGCCCGCGATGATGTTCATCGGCAACCTCAACTACGTGCTCGTCGCCGTCGTCGGCGGCCTGCGCGTGGCCTCCGGCACGATGTCGCTGGGCGACGTGCAGGCGTTCATCCAGTACTCCCGGCAGTTCTCCCAGCCGCTGACGCAGGTGGCCAGCATGGCCAACCTCGTGCAGTCCGGCATCGCCTCGGCCGAGCGGGTGTTCGGTCTGCTCGACGCGGCCGAGCAGACCCCGGAGCCGGCCGCGCCGGTCCACCCGGAGCAGATCCGCGGCAAGGTCACGTTCGAGCACGTCTCGTTCCGGTACAAGACCGAGGAGCCGCTCATCGAGGACCTGTCGCTGAGCGTCGAGCCGGGCCAGACCGTCGCGATCGTCGGCCCGACCGGCGCCGGCAAGACCACGCTGGTCAACCTCATCATGCGGTTCTACGACCTGACCGGCGGCCGGATCCTGCTCGACGACGTCGACATCGCCACGATGTCGCGCGACGAGCTGCGCGAACAGATCGGCATGGTGCTGCAGGACACCTGGTTGTTCCAGGGCACGATCGCGGAGAACCTGGCGTACGGCGCCGACCACCCCACCCCGGAGAAGATCGTCGCGGCCGCCGAGGCCGCGCACGCCGACCGGTTCGTGCGCACTCTCCCCGAGGGCTACGAGACGGTCATCGACGAGGAGGGCGCCGGCGTCAGCGCGGGGGAGAAGCAGCTCATCACGATCGCCCGCGCGTTCCTGGCCGAGCCGACGATCCTCATCCTGGACGAGGCGACGAGCTCCGTCGACACCCGCACGGAGGTCCTCATCCAGCGCGCGATGAGCACCCTGCGCGCGGGCCGGACGAGCTTCGTCATCGCCCACCGCCTGTCCACCATCCGCGACGCCGACCTGATCCTGGTCATGGAGCACGGCAGCATCGTCGAGCAGGGCACGCACGACTCCCTGCTCGCCGCGGACGGTGTCTACGCCCGCCTGTACTCCGCCCAGTTCGCCGCCGCCGCGGTCGAGGTCGACTGACCGCTCGCCTGGACGAGCACCGCACCGCCCGTGACGCGTCATGGGCGGTGCGGTGGTCAACCGGCAGCGCGTCCGTTTTTGATCGTGATCAGCCGTCCCTGTGGCGCGGCTGCATGCCGAGCAGTGGCAGCCGCCATAGCGTCACGCCGGGTGTCTGACCGGAAAGGATCAGCATCCGTCGCATGCTTCCGCGTGGGCGGGGACCTCTGGGGTGTCCGCGGCGGTGCGGATGAGCCGAGCCACCTGCAACAGACCCGCCGTCCGAAAGTAGGCGGGCCTGTCGTCACGCCATAGGCCGGTCTGAAGCCGCCACTGGAGCACGTCGACCGCGTCCGCCAGATGTCGCCGTTCGGCGGGTGTGAGAGGTCCTCCGGTCGCGAGGCAGGCGGTGACACACGAATCAATCTGTGCGGCGATCGGGTCGGACCAGGCCAGCAGGGCGGGCAGGCGGTCGCGACGCCAGAACGTCAAGGCATGCACGGCGGCCTGGCGCGGCGCACCGTACCAGAACCGAGGGGCATGATTCGGGTTCGGATCGTCCGGGTGCGGGCTTCGCTGCCCCCGACGTTTGGCGGCGCGGCGCTGCGCCGCGTACTCGCCCAGCGCGGCGTGCCAGGCGGCCCGGCTCGCGCACAGGATGTCGAGCGCGCGCAGCAATGCCGCCTCGTCGCGCTCGAACGGCCCAGCCAGCGCTTCCAGGTAGCTCAGGGTCGCGTGGAAGCCGATCGGCTGGTACATCTGCACGCAGGACCGAAACGCCACCAGCCGGTATCGATAGAGCGGCGTCGGGCAGCGAACGAGGCTGGCGTAGGCGCTGAAACTCACCCGGCGAGGCTAACCCGGACGGACCTGCATTCCATCCCGATATCCACACCGCCTCGCCGCCGTGCGCGGGGCGATCGGCGATCGCCCCGCGCGGGAAGGGGTCAGCGGCCGCGCAGCTCGCGGTAGCGGCCCACGAGCGCCGCGGTCGACGAGTCCAGGGCCGACAGGTCCGGGGACGGCGACGTCAGCGCCGGCTCGATGCGCTTGGCCAGGACCTTGCCCAGCTCGACGCCCCACTGGTCGAACGAGTCGATGTCCCAGATGGCGCCCTGGACGAAGACCTTGTGCTCGTACAGGGCGATCAGCTGGCCCAGCACCGACGGCGTGAGCTCGTCGGCCAGGATCGTCGTCGTGGGCCGGTTGCCGTGGAACATGCGGTGCGGGACCTCGGCATCCGCCACGCCCTCCGCGGCGACCTGCTCCGACGACTTGCCGAAGGCCAGGGCCTGGCCCTGCGCGAACAGGTTGGCCATCAGCAGGTCGTGCTGGCCGCCGAGGTCGCCGAGCTCGGCCACCGGGCGCGCGAAGCCCAGCAGGTCGGCGGGGATGAGCGCGGTGCCCTGGTGGATCAGCTGGTAGTAGGCGTGCTGGCCGTTGGTGCCGGGGGTGCCCCACACGATCGGGCCCGTCGCCCACTGGACCGGCCTGCCGTCGCGGTCGACGGACTTGCCGTTGGACTCCATGTCGAGCTGCTGCAGGTAGGCCGTGAACCGCGACAGATAGTGGCTGTACGGCAGCACGGCGTGGGTCTGGGCGTCGTGGAAGTCGCGGTACCAGATCCCGAGGAGGCCGAGCAGCAGCGGCGCGTTCGATTCGGGCGGCGCCGTGCGGAAGTGCTCGTCCATGAGGTGGAACCCGTCGAGCATGGCGCGGAACCCGTCCGGTCCCAGCGCGATCATGAGCGACAGGCCGATGGCGGAGTCGTAGGAGTAGCGGCCGCCGACCCAGTCCCAGAACTCGAACATGTTCGTCGTGTCGATGCCGAACTTGGCGACCTCGCCGGCGTTGGTCGACACCGCGACGAAGTGCTTGGCCACCGCGGCCTCGTCGCCGAGCGCCTCGACCAGCCATGTGCGCGCGGCCGTCGCGTTGGTGATCGTCTCGATCGTCGTGAACGTCTTGGACGACACGATGAACAGCGTGCGGGCCGGGTCGGCGTCGCGGAGGGCCTCATGCAGATCGGCGCCGTCGACGTTGGACACGAACCGGAACGCCAGTGAGCGGTCCGTGTACGCGCGCAGGGCCTCGTAGGCCATCGCGGGGCCCAGGTCGGAGCCGCCGATGCCGATGTTGACGATCGTGGTGATCCGTTCGCCGGTGTGCCCGACCCACTCGCCCGAGCGGACGCGGTCGGCGAACGCCGCCATCCGGTCGAGCACCGCGTGCACCTTCGGCACCACGTTCTCGCCGTCGACGAAGATCTCGGCGTCCCGAGGCGCCCGCAGCGCGGTGTGCAGCACGGCCCGGTGCTCGGTGAAGTTGATCTTTTCGCCGCGGAACATCGCGTCGCGCAGCTCGAACACGCCGCGGGCCGCCGCGAGCTCCCGCAGCAGTTGCAGGGTCTCGTCGGTGACCAGCTGCTTGCCGTAGTCGAGGTACAGGTCACCGGCCCGCAGCGAGTAGCGGCTGCCCCGGTCGGGGTCTTCGGCGAACAGGTCGCGCAGGTGCACCTCTGCGAGTTCCGCGCGGTGCTTGGCCAGCGCGAACCACTCGGGCAGATGGTTGAGCCGAGGCATCAGGAAACTCCTAGCGAGTCAGCGTGGTACCACTCCACTCGCTGATTCTGCCCCGTTCGCGATCCGCTCGTCGCCGGTGTCCAGATCCTGCCGCGCCGTCCGCGCCCGCCGGCGCACCCCGGCGGCGACAGCGACCGCCGTCGCCGCGGTGACGATCAGAAGAACAATTCCCGTCGGTACCTCGAACAGCTTCAACGCGCTCGCGATGAGCACGATGATCAGGGCTGCCCGCACGACCCCGGCCGGCGCCCGGGACGACAGCCGCGCCCCGATGAGCACGCCCGGCACCGACCCGATGAGCACCCCCGCGGCGAGGTCGAGCTTGAGGTCGCCGAACAGCGCGTGCCCGAGCGCGGCGGAGAACACCAGCGGGATCGCCTGCACCAGGTCGGTGCCGACCAGGTCGCCGGGGCGCAGCGCCGGGTACAGCGCGAGCAGGATCACGATGATCAGCGACCCCGACCCGACCGAGGTCATGCCGACCACGAGGCCGCCGAGCGCCCCCAGCAGCACCGTCGGGACCGGCCGGACCCGGATCGGCGCCGGGCGGTCGCCGGTGGCGGGCTCGTTGCGGCGGTACGCCTTGAGTAGCAGGCCCACGACGGCCAGCAACAGGGCGACGCCCAGCGCGACGCGCACCACGTCCTGGACCTGCTCACCCCCGCCGATCGCCCGCATCAGCAGCACGCCGACGAACGCGCTGGGCACGCTGCCCAGGCACAGCCATCGCACGAGCGCCCAGTTGACCGTCCCGCGCCGCGCGTGCACGAACCCGCCGAAAGGCTTCATCACCGCGCTGGCCGCCAGGTCGCTGGAGACGGCCGCGAGGGGCGGCACGCCGAAGAACAGCACGAGGATCGGCGTCATGAGCGCGCCGCCCCCCATGCCGGTCAGCCCGACGATGATGCCGACACCGAGCCCGGCGAAGGCCAGCAGTGGGTCCATCCCGAGAAGTTTGCCGACTCGAGTCAATTTTGTCCACCAATTAAGTCGACAATGCTGGGAATCCCGGCGAGCGTCACACCGCGCCGGCCGCATCCGAGTCGCTTGACGGCAGCTATTCCTACGGGGAATAGTGGCCCACATGTCAACGACGCATGCCCTGCTCGGCATCCTCGCTTCGCAGGGGATCCGCCATGGGTACGAGCTCAAGCGCGAGCACGACCGCAGGCTGCTGGGGGTCAAGCCCCTCGCTTTCGGGCAGATGTACACGACCTTGGCCCGGATGCTGCGCGACGGATACATCGCGGAGGCGGCGCATCAACGGGTCAGCGGGCCGGACCGGGTCGCCTACCGGCTCACCACCGAGGGCCGCGTCGAGCTGGACAACTGGCTCGGCCAGGCGGTTCCGCCCGCGACGCACGTCTCGGCGCAACTGTTCGTCAAGGTCATCGTCGCGCTCCTCGTCGCACCGGACGAGGAGACCGCCCGGTCGTTCCTCGCCACGCAGCGCACCGTCCACCTGGAGCGGATGCGTGAGCTGACCAAGGTCAAGACTGCTGGCGGTGCCTCGGTGACCGAACTGGCCGCCGCGGACTACCTGCTCAACCACCTCGACGCGGACCTGCGGTGGATGGCGACCACCCTGGAGCGAATCAGCCAGCTCCGTTCGGAGGTGCTCGCATGAGCGCCGCCATCCTCGAAGCGAAGAACATCGAGAAGTGCTACGGGCAGACCGCGGCACTGCGGGACGTGTCGCTGACCATCGGCCGGGGCGAGACCGTGGCCGTCACCGGTCCGAGCGGCTGCGGCAAGTCGACGTTGCTGCACTGCCTCTCCGGGATCCTGCGCCCCGACCAGGGCAGCGTGCACTTCCAGCAGCGCGACCTCACCACCCAGAGCGAGGGGGCCCGCTCGCGGCTGCGCCGGACCGCGTTCGGGGTGCTGTTCCAGTTCGGTCAGATCGTCCCGGAACTGACCTCGATCGAGAACGTGACGCTGCCGCTGCAACTCGGCGGAATGCGGTACCGGGACGCGGCCGTGCGAGCCCAGCGGCTGCTCGACCGGCTCGGCATCGGAGGCCTGGGCGGCAAGCGGCCCGGCGAGATGTCAGGCGGACAGCAACAGCGGGTGGCGCTGGCCCGCGCGCTGGTCACCGAGCCGGAGGTGCTCTTCGCCGACGAGCCCACCGGGGCCTTGGACAGTCTCGCCGGCGAGCAGGTGATGGTCGAACTCGTGCGACTGGCCCGCGAGCACGGCACCACCGTGCTGGTGGTGACCCACAGCGCGCAGGTGGCCGCCTACGCGGATCGCGAGATCACCATGCGTGACGGCCGGGTGGAGACCGGCGGCCGGGTCACGATCTCCGGTGAGGCCCGATGAGACCCACCGGCGTCCTCAGATTCGCGTTCGCCGGCACCCGCGCCGACCGGGTCCGCGTGCCGATCACCGCGGCCGGCGCGGCCGTCGCCGTGCTGGTGCTGCTGTGCTGCGCCACCGTCATGACGATCGAGCCCGAGTCCGGCCGCTATCAGAGCAGGATGTTCACCGCCAGCACCATCCTTCCCAACGTGGTGCTGGCGATGCTGCTGTTCAGCGTCCCGGTCATGTTCCTGGTCGCGCAAAGCGCCCGGATCGGCGCGCCCGCGCGCGACCGCAGGCTGGCGGCCTTCCGGATGGCCGGCGCCTCGCCGGCTCAGATCGGGTGGATCGCCGCGGTGGAGACCGGCCTGGCCGCGACGATCGGGGCAGCGCTGGGTGCGGCCGCCTACTTCGCCGGGCGGGTGCTGCTGGACGACCCGGGACCGGGCGGGAGACGTCCCCTGCCGACCGACGTGCTGCCATCCCGCCCGGCCGTCATCGGCATCGTGATCGGTGTGCCGCTGCTGGCGACGCTCCTCACCGTCGTGCTGCTGCGCCGGGTGGCGATCACACCGTTCGGCGTCGTGCGGCGGAGCCGCCAGCAACGGGTCCGCGCGTGGCCCATGCTGCTGTTGGTGATCGGCCTGGCCGGCATGACCGGGATGGGCGCAGCCATGCACAGCGAGTACTTCCAGCAGAGGCAGCTCGACCAGGCGTACAACCTGTTGATTTTTGTGCTGCTGGCATGCACGATCCTGGTGCTGCTCGGGCTGATGTTCACGGTCGCCTGGATCGGATACACCAGTGCCCGCCTTCTGCTGCGCGTGACCAGGCGCCCCAGCGCGCTGATCGCCGCCCGTCAGGTCCTCGCCGATCCCTACGACTGCAGCCGCAGCTATACCGTCATCCTGGTCACCACGGCCTTCGGCGCCGCCGGGATGATGCTGCACTCCTGGCTGGTCACCGATGTGGCGGTGCGGGCCGCCGCGATGCGGGATGCCGCCGTCGCTTTCGGCACGCCATCGATGGATCTGAGCGGCACCGCCGCCTTCCGCTCGGACGTCCACGACATCGTCAACGCGGTACTGCTCGGCATCATCGGCGTCGCGGCCCTCACCCTGCTGATCGCGCTCGTCGAGTCCGGCGTCGCGCGCCGCCGCGCCATCGCCGCGCTGGTGGCCGGTGGCACCCCGCGCGCCGTCCTGGCCCGCGCCATGTATTGGCGGGTACTCCTGCCTGCCTTACCCGGCATCGCCATCGCGGGCCTGGCCGGGATGCTCGCGATGCGGTCGTTCACCGCCACCGCCACCGCCGGTTGGGGCGGAGACATCTGCGTCGGAACGCCTACCCAGTGCATCGGGGACGAGACTGGGACCTACATGGTGTACCGCAGCGTCACGCACACCTTCCAGACCCCGGTGCCGTGGGGCGAGATCGGGGCGATCGCGTCGGCCTCCCTGCTGGCCGTTCTCCTGGTGATCGCGGCGAGCGTGCTCCTGCAGCGCTCCAGCACCAACCCGTCCGAACTGCGCGCTGACTGACGGCAGCGGCCCGCAGTTGATCGAGGGTTGTCGGCGGCACGCGGGAAAATCTCGTCGCGGGCGAAGCCCGCCGAGCAGATGATGATCGGACGACGGGCGACGCTGGCGCGGGCGGTCCGCCGACTGTGCCCTGGTGGGTGGATGGAGCGGCCATGCGCACGGAGTCCTGGACACCATCGGGGATACGCCTGCGGGCAGCCGGCAGGGGAGCGGCAACCCTTCGGTGGCAGCCACGTTCTACGGCGCTGGATCGACTCCGCCGCCCACTTCTCGTGGATCGAACAGCCCACCGCGGTCCGGCGGGCGTTCCACGACTTCATCACCGCCTTCGATCTGTAGCACCGCCCCGCCGTGAGCGACGTCGTCGCGTCGCCGGGCGAGATGCACGATGATGTCGGCGGCGAGCTCGACCGTTGCCGGCAGGACCTGCTCGATGCGGCTGAATACCTGCTTCTGCTGCGCGGTCGGCAATTCCAGGTACGCCGAAATGGTCGAGAGATGGCTTACGTAGTCGGCGGCACTCATCGTCACGCGCCGCTTGATGACAGACTGCTGGACGTCGGCGAACCAAACAGACCGTTGGAGCTCCGTGCCCGGCCACTGCATCCGATGTCCCGGAGGTGTTCCGTCGGGAGACGGAACCTCGTCGCTTTCCAGAAAGGGTGCTCGGGCAGCACGAACAGCCTCATCCACGGCCGGGTCGGCCAGCTGGATCGGTCCAGCGAACGAAGCGAACACCCCGCCCGGCTCCAGCAGCGAAGCCATGCGCGGCCACCGGCCCTCCGGTTTCGTCCAGTGCAATGCCGCTGCCGCATAGACCAGTCCGTAGCGTTCGCCCGGTCGCAGGTCCTCGAACGCGGCTCGGCGCGTCGCGACGTTCGCCGGGACGCGGTTGCGTAACTCGGCGAGCATGGCCTGGTCGGGGTCGGTCGCGGTAACGGTGATTCCCGCCCGGGCGAACACACGAGTCGCTTTTCCTGTCCCGGCGCCGATCTCCAGCGCGGTACGAACCGGCCGACCCGCGTACGCCATCACCAGGTCGAAAAGTCGCGCGGGATACCCGGGCCGGAACCGTTCGTACGCCTCCGCCACCGCTCCAAAACGCAACGCGCGATCAGACATGCCGGACATCCTGACAGATCTCGGCTGTCGGTACTCGGCCTTTCTCGCGCGATGCAATCCGCCGGCCGTGGGCAGCGGCCACGAGGCTACAACGACCGATCGTCGGCATGCGCGCACGCCACCCGGCCGTGCCGGGCTTGGTAGCCACGGCGCGGCCGGGTGACGTGCGCTCAGGTGCGGCGGGGTGGGGATCAGCCGCGCTCGACCTGGTGGCCGACCAGGTCCGGGGCGCGCAGCTGGGCACCGGAGCCGTCGCGGCGTTCGTCGACGGAGGGCAGGTCGCGTGGGTCGCCCTTCGTGTTGACGGCCACCGGGCGGGGGCCGATCCAGGCCAGGACCAGGTGGGACTCGCCCTTCAGGAAGCGCTGGGCGCGCACGCCGCCCGTGGCGCGGCCCTTGGCTGGGTAGAGCCGCAGCGGCGTGACCTTCGCGTTGCCAATCGTCGCGGTGACGACCATGGGCTCGCCGTGCTGCGGGTCCTGGGTCGTCACGGCGCCGAAGAAGATCGCCTGGGTGTCGGCCGCCAGGCTGATGCCGGCCATGCCGCCGCCCTTCAGGCCCTGCGGGCGCACCAGCGACGCCGGGAAGCGCAGCAGCGAGGCGTCGGAGCTCATGAACGCCAGGGTCTCGTTGCCGTCGGCGAGCCATGTGGCACCGATGACCTCGTCGCCCTCGCGCAGGCCGATGACCTCGAACTCGTCGGCGCGGACCGGCCACTCGGGAGCGCAGATCTTCACCATGCCGGCGCGGGTGCCCAGGGCCAGGCCGGGGGAGCCGGAGTCGCGCTCGGCGAGCGGCGCCAGGCCGACGACGGTCTCACCGGACTCCAGCGGGACCAGCTCGGCGGTGGACATGCCCCCGCGCAGCGACACCGTGCCGGGCTGCTCGGGCAGGACCGGCAGGGGCAGGACGTCGACCTTGAACGCGCGGCCGCGGCTGGTGACGAGCACCACCTGGCCGCGGGCCGTGGTGTGCGCGACGGCGCGGACCGCGTCGTGCTTGTCGCGGCCGGCCTTGCGGCTGCCCTCCGGCGCCTCCTCGGACTCGGCCGCGGTGCGCGCCACGAGCCCGGTCGCGGACAGCAGCACCTGGCACGGGTCGTCGCTGACCTCCAGCGGGCCCGCCGGCACCGACGCGGCCAGCACCTCCTTGAGGTCGCCGTCGATGAGCGTGGTGCGCCGGGGCTGGCCGTGCTCCTTGACCACGGCGGCCAGCTCGTCGGAGACGACCTTCTTGAGCACCTTCTCGTCGTCGAGGATCTGGCTCAGCGCGGCGATCTCCTCGTTGAGCCGCTGCTGCTCGGCCTCGAGCTCGATGCGGTCGTAGCGGGTGAGCCGGCGTAGCGGGGTGTCGAGGATGTAGGTGGCCTGGGTGTCGGTGAGGCCGAACTCGCTCATCAGGCCCGCCTTGGCCGCGGCCGCGTTGTCGCTGTCGCGGATGAGCGCGATCACCCGATCGATGTCGAGCAGCGCGATGAGCAGGCCGTCGACGAGGTGCAGCCGGTCCTGGCGCTTCTTGCGGCGAAACTCGGTGCGCCGCGTGACCACCTCGTAGCGATGCTGGAGGAAGACCTCGAGCAGCGCCTTGAGCCCCAGCGTCCGCGGCTGCCCGTCGACCAGCACCAGGTTGTTGACGCCGAAGGACTGCTCCAGCGGGGTGAGCCGGTAGAGGTCGGCGAGCAGGGCCTGCGGGTTGACGCCGACCTTGCATTCGATGACCAGGCGGGTGCCGTTCTCCCGGTCGGTGAGGTCCTTGACGTCGGCGATGCCCTGCAGCCGTTTGGTCTTGTTGACCTCGTCGGTGATCTTCTCGATGACCTTCTCGGTGCCGACACCGTACGGCAGTTCGGTCACCGTGATCGCCTGCCGCCCCCGGCTGCCCTCCAGCAGCCCGACCTCCACCCGGCCGCGCATGCGCACCACGCCGCGACCGGTCTCGTAGGCCTTGCGCACCTCGTCGAGGCCGAGCAGCAGCCCGCCGGTGGGCAGGTCGGGCCCGGGGACGAACTCCATGAGCTTGTCCAGCGTGGCGGTCGGGTGGTTGATCAGCCAGCGGGTCGCGGCGACGATCTCGGCGAGGTTGTGCGGGATCATGTTGGTGGCCATGCCGACCGCGATCCCGGACGAGCCGTTGACGAGCAGGTTGGGGAACGCGGCGGGCAGGACCGCCGGCTCCTCCAGCGAGCCGTCGTAGTTGGGCCGGAAGTCGACGGTGCCCTCGTCGAGCTCGCCGACGAGCAGCATCGCCTCGCGGGACATCCGGGCCTCGGTGTACCGCGAGGCCGCCGGCCCGTCGTCCGGCGAGCCGAAGTTGCCGTGCCCGTCGATGAGCGGGACGTTGAGCGAGAAGTCCTGCGCCATGCGGACCATGGCGTCGTAGATCGCGCTGTCGCCGTGCGGGTGGTACTTACCCATGACGTCACCGACGACGCGCGAGGACTTCACGTGCCCGCGATCGGGGCGATGCCCCTGCTCGCTCATCGAGAAGAGGATCCGCCGGTGCACGGGCTTGAGCCCGTCGCGCGCGTCGGGCAGCGCCCGGGAGTGGATGACCGAGTACGCGTACTCCAGATACGAGTCCTCGACCTCGGTGGTGAGCGGGTTGTTCAGCACCCGTGCGCCCGCCTGATCGAACGCGGAGAGATCGGCCTTGACAGGCTTGGTGCTCTTGCGTGCCATGGTGAAGTGTCGGCCTTCCAGTTATCTCAGGCGTGTTGTCTCAGGCGTCGATGGTCTCTTGGTCGACCCGCGCCGCGGAGTCGATCAGCCAGTTGCGCCGGGGCTCGACCCGCTCGCCCATGAGCAGCTCGAGGACATCCTCAGCGGCCTCGACGTCGTCCATCGTGATGCGCCGCACCGCCCGGGTCGCCGGGTTCATCGTGGTCTCCCACAGCTCCTCGGCGTCCATCTCGCCCAGACCCTTGAACCGCGGGATCGGGGTCACGACCTGGTTGCCGGCCTTCTCCAGCCGGGCCACGGTGCCGATCATCTC
This sequence comes from Dactylosporangium sp. NPDC051484, assembly GCF_040689395.1. NCBI lineage: Bacteria > Bacillati > Actinomycetota > Actinomycetes > Micromonosporales > Micromonosporaceae > Dactylosporangium > Dactylosporangium sp. NPDC051484. The sequence continues at coordinate 240,303 of NZ_JBFAZX010000007.1, forward strand.
CTGCTGCGTGTACGTGTAGATCGTCTCCGGGTTGCGCCCCTTCGTGACGATCTTGTGCAGCGGCGGGACGGCGGCGTAGAGCCGGCCGTCGGCGATCGCCGGCCGCATGTACTTGGCGAACAGCGTGATCAGCAGCGTGCGGATGTGCGAGCCGTCGACGTCGGCGTCGGCCATGAGCAGAATCCGGCCGTAGCGCATCGAGTCGAGGTCGAACGTGCGCCCGGAGCCGGCCCCGAGCACCTGCACGATCGCCGAGCACTCCGCGTTGTCGAGGACCTGCTGGATGTTGGCCTTCTGCACGTTGAGGATCTTGCCGCGGATCGGCAGCAGCGCCTGATACTCCGAGGAGCGCGCCATCCGGGCGGTGCCCAGCGCGCTGTCGCCCTCGACGATGAACAGCTCGCTGCGGTGCACGCCGGTGGAGCGGCAGTCGACGAGCTTCGCCGGCATCGACGCGCCCTCCAGGGCCGTCTTGCGCCGGGCCGCGTCCTTCTGCTGCTTCTGCGTGAGCCGCACCCGCGCCGCGTCGACGATCTTCTGCAGCACGGTGCGCGCCTCGACCTTGGTCTTGCGCGCCTCGACCCAGGCCTTGATGTGCTGCTCGACAACCTGCTGCACGACCCGCGTCACCGGGGCGGTGGACAGCTCGTCCTTGGTCTGCGAGGTGAACTGCGGCTCCGGGATGCGCACGTGGATGACCGCGGTCATGCCCTCGAGCACGTCGTCGAGGGTCGGCAGGTCCTCCTTGGGGCGCAGCAGGCCGCGGGTGTTGCGGATCGCCTCGGTCAGCGCCCGCAGCGCGCCGCGCTCGAAGCCGCGCCGGTGGGTGCCGCCGTGCATGTTGCGGATGGTGTTGCTGAACGACTCGACGACCCGGTCGTAGCCGGTGCCCCAGCGCAACGCGATCTCGACCTCGGCGCGCCGCTCGACGTTGGCCTTCATCACGCCGTGCTCATCGGCGGCGTTCTCCTTGTAGCGCCCCTCGCCGTTGATCAGCAGCGTGCCGCACACCGGCTTGTCGCCGCTGGGGGCCAGGAACTCCACCATGTCGGACAGGCCGTTGGGGTAGTGGAAGGTCTCGGTCGTGATCGAGCCCTGGGTCGCGTCCTTGAGCACGTAGGTCACGCCCGGCACCAGGAACGCGGTGTTGCGCAGCTTCGCCCGCACCGCCTCGGTGTCCAGCGCCGCCCCGGCCTCGAAATACCGGGGGTCGTGCCAGTAGCGGGTCGAGGTGCCCGTCGACGCGCCGCGCTTCATCCGGCCCTGCACGCTCAGCCCGCCGCGGCGGGTGAACCTCGCCGAGGCACCCGCCCCGTCGAACTCGCCCGGCACGCCGTGCTGGAACGCCATGTGGTGGACCTTGCCTTCGCGGCGCACGGTCACGTCGTAGCGGGTGGACAGGGCGTTGACCGCGGAGGCGCCGACGCCGTGCAGGCCGCCCGAGGTCTTGTACCCCGAGCCGCCGAACTTCCCGCCCGCGTGCAGCCGGGTCAGCACCAGCTCGACGCCGGACATGCCGGACTTCGCGTGCACGTCGACCGGGATGCCGCGCCCGTCGTCGTCGACCTGGACCGAGCCGTCGGCGTGCAGCGTCACTTCGACCTGGGTGGCGTGCCCGGCGATGCCCTCGTCGGTCGAGTTGTCCACGATCTCGTTGAACAGGTGGGCGACGCCCCGGCTGTCGGTCGAGCCGATGTACATGCCCGGGCGCTTGCGGACAGCGTCCAGCCCTTCGAGGAGCGTGAGGTCGTCAGCCCCGTAGAGGGTCTCGGGTTGTGCGGTCAACTCGGCTCGTCTCCCATTGGTCCTGTTCCCTGTGCTGCCCGCGAGCGTAACCGGAGGGTCTGACATTTTCGCGTCGCCCTCGCCCGGTTTCGGGCCGCGAGTCCCCGAACGCCGTGACCGCGCCCACAGTCCCGCCCGGCGCGAACGGGGTCCGCGCGTCGCCTCGCCGAGGTGCACCGTGGCATCGAACACGTGTACAACGACCTCGCATACTACTTCGCCCGCATCCGGAACCGGCCGACCGCCACGCAGGCCGGCCTGGAACGACCCCGGCTCCCGGTTCAGATGGTGAACGGCGTCCGGCCCGCGCTGAGTTCCCGCAGCGCCGCCAGGATCTCGTCCTCGGAGCGGTCGGCGAAGCTCAGCGTCGCGGTGAAGCCCGAGCCGTAGAACAGCTTCAGCATCGCCGAGTCCAGGGTGGTGAACGCGCCGAGACCGCCCTCGACGCGGGGGTCGCGCGGCTTCACCACGACCATCTTGTCCAGCCCCCAGCGCCGGCGCCGGATGTGCTCGATGCCCTCCCACGGCAGCCAGATCGCCTGCCCGCGGGTCGGCCGGGTCCTGATCCACAACCCGGCGGGACCGGCGGCCAGCAGCGGGCCGCCCGAGGAGATCAGGAAGATCTGCACGCCGATGGTGCTGCCGAACACGACCACCAGGCAGGACATCAGCGCGACGAGCGCGACGAGGTCGCCGCTGGTGTGGTTCGGCCCGGCGGCGGTGAGCACCAGCGCCGCCGGACAGCCCACGACCAGCAGGGCGGCCACGGCGATCGGAACCATGATCAGGGCGCGTTTGAGCGCGCTGGGCCGGGCGACGAACGGCAGGTTCTCGGGGATGCGCCCGGCGATCGGTGCCTGCGGCCCGGGGGGCATGCCGTATCCGCCGGCGGGCACCGACCGCGGCGGCGCCAGTGGCGGGACGGGGGGAGCGGGCGGCTGGGGCGGCCGGTTCCAGGCCGGCGGCCGCGGTCCCTGCGCGGGACCGGACGGGGGCGAGGCATCGCTCACCGCGACACCTTACGTCGTGCCGTGACCCGCGTCACGGGCCGCCGGTGCGTTCGACCCAGGACTTGTATCGCCGGGAGGCGTCGTAGCCCCCGTCCATGTAGTACTCGCGCAGGTCGGCGCGGAGCAGGAACACCGCGACGAAGATCAGCAGGGCGACGGCGGCCAGCCCGGCGACGCCGTGCGGCCACGTGTACCAGAACGGGACCGCCAGCTCATACTCCGCCCGCAGCGGCGCCGGCTCCTCACCGGTCGGCGCCACCGCCCACTCGGGCCCGCCGACCAGGAAGCACAGCGTCGTCAGCGCGATGAGCGGTGCGGCAACCCACACCGCGACCCGGACCTTGTTGGACGGGCGGCGCATGAGCACGGCGATCGCCGCGAGCACCACGACCGACACCGCCGTCACCACGAGGCTGCTGACCAGGTCGGAATGCACCTGGTCGAGCTGCGCCACGGAGATCATCCGCAAGTGCTGGCGGCCGAGGTGCACCAGCGCCGCCGCGGACAGCGCCGCGTCGGCCGCGAGCAGCACCGTCGCCGCCGCGACGGACCAGTGGACCAGCCGGACCTGTGTGGACACCCGCATGCTGAGCCTCCCCCGAGTCGCATACACCGTAGTACGACCGGCCGCCATCCCGCGCGCCCGTTTCGAATCCGGTGGATGCAGCGCCTACAGCCAGCCGGACTTGCGCAACAGCCGGTGCAGGGTCACCATCGCGCTCGCCATGAGTGTGACCACCAGGCCGTAGCCGTATCGCCAGTGCAGCTCGGGCATGTGATCGAAGTTCATGCCGTAGATCCCGGCGATCGCGGTCGGCACGGCGACGATGGCGGCCCACGCGGCGATCTTGCGCATGTCGTTGTTCTGGTCCAGCCCGACCTGGGCCAGCCGCGCCTGCAGGATCGAGTCGAGCAGCTCGTTGTACGACCCGACGCGCTCCACCACCTGGTTGAGCCGGCCGTGCACGTCCTGGAAGTACTGCCGCAGGCCCGGCGGCACGTCGAACGAGGGATCGGTCATGCGCCGCAGCGGCTGCTGCAGCGGCAGCACCGCCCGCTTGAACTCCAGCAGCTCGCGCTTGAGCTGGTAGATCTGCTGCACGTCGCAGCCGCCGTTGCGCAGGAACGCGGTCTCCTCGAGTTTCTCCACGTCCTGCTCCACGTGCGTGGCCACGTCGTGGTACACCTCGACCATCCGCTCGATCACCGCGTAGCCGACCGCCCACGGCCCGAGCCCGAGCAGGGCGGGGCGCTGCTGCAGGTGCGCGCGCACGTCGGCCAGGGCGCCGGCCCCGCCGTGGCGCACCGACACGACGAAGTGCTGGCCGATGAGCAGCGTCACCGCGCCGGTGTCGACGACCTCGGAGGTCTCGGTCAGCTCGGCGTGCTCGACGTACCGCGCGGTGCGCAGCGTGAGCGCCGTCACGTCCCCGCGCCGCTCGATCGCCGGGCGCCGGTCCACCGCCAGGGTCTCGCCGGCGGTCGCCTCGTCCACGCCCACGAGCTCGGCGATCGCGGTGAACTGCGCCGAGGTCGGCTCGAACAACCCGAGCCACACGAACCCGTTGCGCCGGCGGCGGGCCGCGGCGTAGGCGTCCGCGAACGACTGGTGGCCCGGTTGGCGGCTGCCGCGCACGTACAGCGCGCAGTCCATCACCGCCGCCTCGTCCTCGGGGCGCGGGAGCAGGTGCGGTAGGTGCTGCGGCGGCTGCATGCGCTGCAGCACGCGGCCGATCAGCCGCCCGACCCGCCGGCCGAGCTTCGCGCCGGCGCTCACCTCGGGGTTGTTCATGAGCCGTCACGGTACCGGCGCCGCGCGTGTCCGGGCCGTGCCGGGTAGCCGCCAGGCCGCATCCGGCGGCCCGATTCGCCCAGCACGGCACCCGGCAGAGGAGGTGTGTCCTGTGCCACATTTCGCCGGCGAGGGAGCCGGTCCGGCCCGTCGTCGAGGAGCGGGTGAGGGTTCAAGGTCCTTCGATGGCTCAGCGCAGGTACGCGGGCGACTCCGCGTCCGGCACCAGCAGCGTGGCGGCGCCACCGCCGTCGGCCGGCAGCGACCACACGTCGGCGTGTTCCCCGGCATGGTCGCGGTGCAGCGCGTACATGACGGTGTGCTCGTCCAGCCACGCGATCTGGTCGTCGACCGAGCGTGTCTCGGCCAGCACCGTGGGACGCAGCGTGGCGAGGTCGAGCACGGCCGGCCGCCAGCCCCTGGCCGGGTCGCCGCCGACCGCCTGCTTGAACGCGATCCGGGTGCCGTCAGGCGACACCGAGGGGCACTCGACGTTCTCGGCCAGGGTCCGCACGGTGCGGGCGGCGAAGTCGCCCTGCACGAGGTACCGGTGGCCGGCGCTCGACATGGTGGCGTAGAACGTGCGGTCGCCGGGCGCGAAGGTGACGCCCCAGTAGTTGACGTCGGCGGCCTGGTAGGGCCGGCCGTCGCGGGTGAGCGCGTACGACTCGAGGGTGTCGGCCAGCACGTCGTCCGTGTTCGTGTCGAGCACGCCGACGCGCGTGGAGAACTGCCCGCCGTTGTACGAGTCGCCGGTGACGAACGCGGTCCACGTGACCAGCCGCCCGTCGGCCGAGACGCGCGCCCGGTTCGGCACGCCGACGATTGGGTAGCTGGCGCGCTCCTCGAGGTGCCGCCCGAGCACGACGATCTGGTACGTCGCGAGCGGCCCGTCCGGCCGCAGGCAGATCGCGGTGCCGGCGGCGGCGTACACGCGCTCGCACGTCACGTTCGAGGTCTTGCGCGGCCCGCCCGGGTCTGCGGCGCTGACAACGGCGAGGTGCCCCTTCGCCCCGTCGGCGGTGCTGCGCACGAGCAGCTTCGGCCCGGGCGCGATGTCGACCTCTTCGTTCGCGGCCGCCGCGGCGTCGTCGCGATGCGCGGCGGCGCGGATGTAGAAGCCGGCCCCGCCGGCGAGCACCACCGCGACGATCGACGTCAACAAGATCCTACGCATTTCGGTCGTACTCCTTGAGCGGTTTTCTGTCGTACCCCCTGAGCAGAATGGAGGCCACGAGCGCGAGTGCGGCGAGGGCCGCTGCGGCGGCGGCGAACAGGGCCGGGCCCGGCCCCCACAGCTGCCACGCCACGCCGAAGAGGACTGAGGAGGCCAGATATGCCAGGGACTGCCCGCTCTGCACCAGCGCGATGCCGGTCGTGCGCAGCGCCTCGGGCAGCAGCGGCCCGGCGACGGCCATCAGCACGCCGTCGGTCGCCGCGTAGAACGCCCCGTAGAGCGCCACCGTGACCACGAGCGCCGGCGTCCCGCCCGGCCCGGCGGCGAGGACGAGATACACGGCGACGAGCGCCGCGAACCCGGCGAGGTAGACGCGGGGCCGCCCGATGCGGTCAGCGAGGTTTCCAAGTGGCACGGCCAGGAGGAGATAGACCAGGCTCGTGCCGACGGCGAGCAGCGGAAACCACCCCGCGGCGACGTCGTGCTGGCGCTGCAGCACGAGATACACGAAGCCGTCCCCGATCGTGGCCAGCCCCATGACGGCCGCGGCGAGCACGACCAGCCGAAACTCGCCGCGCCGCAGCAGTGCGAACGTGGCCCGGAACGATACGGGCGTCGCGCGGCGCCCGAGCGGCCCGTTCGCGCTCCCCGCTTCCCCGGCCGTTGCCGGCACGTCCTCTGCTGGCACGTCCTCTGCAGGCGTGTTCTCGGCGGTCGTGGGCGCGTAGCCCGTGTCGGCGGCGTGCGCGTTCGCGGCGTGTGTGTCGGCGGTGACCGCGACTGCGGCGACCGTGGTCGTGGCGGTCGTCGTGGGGCCGTGCGCGGTGGCGCTCGTGGTCCGATCGGCCGTGGAGGAAGCGGGAGGCGTGGAGGGAATGAGGGGCGCGGAGGAAGCGGGGGGACGGGCGGGTTCGGTCGGCCACGCCGGGCCGCGGTGGTCGGGGACGAACGTGGCCAGGACGAACACGCCCAGGGCGGCGATGCAGAAGCTCGCGACGAAGACCGCGTCGAAGGACTGGGCCGACGCGCCCAGGACCGCGACCGCCACGAGCGGGCCCGCGAACGCGCCGACGCTGTCCATCGCCCGGTGCACGCCGAACGCGCGGCCCAGGTGGTCCGGCGGGGTGGACAGCGTGATGAGCGCGTCGCGCGGGGCGGTGCGCAGGCCCTTGCCGGCGCGGTCGGCGACGATGACGGCGCTGAGCAGGGGCACGGACGAGCCGGCGGCCAGGAGTCCGAGCTTGGCCAGGGCGGAGATGCCGTAGCCGGCGGCGGCCACGGCCTTGCGGCGGCGGATGCGGTCGGCGACGAAGCCGCCGACCAGGCGCAGCAGCGCCGTCGCGCCCGTGTACAGACCGTCGACGACGCCGTAGCCCAGCGGGCCGAGGTGCAGGCCCAGCATGAGGTACAGCGGCAGGACGGCGCTGACCATCTCGGCCGAGACGTCGGTGATCAGGCTGACCGTGCCGAGCGCGAGCACCGTCGCGGCGACGCGGGCCTTCGCCCGCGCCGGCGGGGTCGCCGTCACCGGTTTGTCCACTGTGGACAGATACATCGGGCCTCACACGGGTCGGCGGAGCGAAACGAGGGGGTGGGCGCCCCGCGCGGAGGGCGCCCACGGGTTGGTCAGGACCAGACGTCCGTGATGGGGGACAGGCTGGCCGCGCCGTTGATGCCGGGCAGGCCGTACGCGCCCTCGATGGTGCGCAGCACGTTGTAGTGGTTGATCTTCTCCGAGTACGAGCCGGCCTTGACGTTCGCGCCGACGAAGATCGTGAAGATCTGGTTCAGCGCGAGGCGGTTGTCCTCGTCGAAGGTCACGATGAGCAGGCTGTTGTGCGTCTTGGCCCACTGGGCGTAGGCGTCGAGGTTGTTCTTCAGCCAGGTGTCGCCGGTGGAGACCGAGCAGTCGTGCATGTCGTTGCACATGTCCGGCGTGACGAACGCGACCGTCGGCAGGCTGGCGTAGTTCGACGACGACGGGAAGCTCGCGTACGTCAGGTTCGCCGCCGCGGGCACGCTGCTGAAGTCGACCCAGCTGTTGTGCTTGCGCCGGTAGGTGCCGCTCGAGCAGCCCGTGTACCCGTCGGACGGCATCGCCTCCGAGTAGCCCGTGAACGTCAGGCCGGCGCCGGCCAGCTGCGACTGCAGGTTGACGCCGGTGAAGTTCTTCGGGCAGTCGTCGTTGGTCACGCCCTGGGTGGAGCCCGAGAACAGCGCGATGTAGTTCGGCTGGCTCGGGTGCGTGATCGCGTACGACTTGGTGAACTTCGCGCCCTGGGCGGCCAGGGAGTTGAAGTACGGGGCGCTGCTGGAGCTGTTGATCTGGGAGTAGGCGTGGTTCTCGAACATCACGAGAACGATGTGGTCGAAGCGCGGCACGCTGGTCGCGGCCTGCGCCTGCGACGCCGCGGCGGTCACGCCGGTGGCGACGAGGGCGGTGCTCGCGAGCGCGAGCGCCACCCGGCGGATCGACATGAACGTTCCCCCTTCGTGGGCAGGGATGACGCCAGCATCGTGGGCAGCGGCGGATACACGATCATGAGTACGGACTGACGGGGATGTATGCGGCCGATGAACAATTCGGTGTACATCAATACGTCATGGTTTCGGCGAGGCCGCGGCGCACGCGCCGATCCGCTGATCGGACTTTGGACCGCGACGGGCCGGGGCCCGGTGGATAGGCTGTCGCGTGTGGGCGAACGCGTACGTGACGGGTATCTGCTGACCACCGATCCGGCCCGGGTCGACAAGGCCGTCGTGCACCGGTGGCTGTCCGAGGAGTCGTACTGGGCGGCCGGGCGGGACTACGAGGTCGTGGCGAGATCGATCGACGGCTCGGTGCCGTACACGATCCGTTCCGGCCCCGACCAGGTCGCGTTCGCCCGTGCGGTCACCGACGGTGCCACCTTCACGTGGATCAGTGACGTGTATGTCGACCGCGCACACCGGGGCCGAGGTCTGGGCGGCTGGCTCGTCGACGCCATGGTCGAGGACTTCACCGCCGCCGGTGTCCTGCGCCTGATGCTGGCCACTCGCGATGCCCACGAGGTGTATCGCCGCAGCGGCTTCGAGCCCCTCGCCGGCCCGCGGCTCTTCATGGAGATCGACCGCCACCCCAGCCGCGCCGCGCTCCTTGCCCACCTCGCCGACGGCGCATAGCCCGCGGTCGGATCGAGCGCACGCACCTCGACGATTTCCGATGGCCGTGACCGGCGGGATCCGCGAGGTGGAGATGTGGAAGGTGGCAGTGCAGATGCGGGAGATGGCGGCGCGGGAGCCGGGCCTACCATCCGACTCGGCGCGATTCATCAAGCGTGAACCGATCCGTCACTGGTGGTGTGGCCGCCCCCGTTAGCATCTGCCGCACCGCCGGACGAGTCGTCGAGCGCATGTCCTACGAATCGAATATGATTTCGGGCTTGCCTGGCCCCTGCCGAGAGCGGACGTATACGTGTACCCTGAGCCCTCCAAACACGAGCGCGCGTACCGCGAGATCCGTGCACGCATCGTTGACGGGCGATACGAGCCGGGGCGCCGGCTCGTGTTGAGCACCCTCGCTCGCGAGCTGGCCATCAGCCCCGTGCCGGTGCGCGAGGCCATCCGCCGGCTGGAGGCGGAGAACCTGGTCCGCTTCGAGCGCAACGTCGGCGCCCGGGTGGCGACGCTGCAGGACGACGAGTGGGAGCAGCTCGTCGAGATGGTGGCGCTGCTGGACGGCTTCGCGTTCGCGGCGGCCGCGCCGCGGGTCCCGCCCGAGGCCTTGGCGGAGGCGCGCACGCTCAACGCCTCGCTGCGGGAGGCCATGTCGACGGTGCAGATCGACCACGGGGCGGTGATGCTGCTGCACCGCCGGTTCCACCGGGTGCTGTACCGCTGCTGCGGCAACCGCTACGTGATCGAGTCGCTGGACGGGCTCTGGGACCGCATGGACGCGTCCCGGGTGCTCATGTCGCTCTACCCGGTGCTGCACCTGTCGACGGCCGTGGAGGAGCACGACGCGCTGCTGGACCGGCTGGAGCGGGGTGAGGGCGGCACTGCGGCGCTGGAGGCGTGCGCGCGCGAGCACAACCTGAACGCGATCCGCGCGATCCGCACGAACGTCGGCGCCTGAACACGTCGGCGCCGGCAATAAGAAGACCGGCATCCACGGGGGAAGATGCCGGTCTCGCCCTCAACTATACGACGCCGTCACCTCTGCCGCCAGTGGCATTTCATGTCGGTTTCGTCACCGGATGCCGGCCGGCACCTTCGGGTTGCGCAGCCCCCTGGGCAGGGTCGGCTCGCTGGCGGCGATCTCCACCTCCAGGAAGCTCGTCTCGTGGCGCTCGGCCTCGTACGCGGCGTGCCCGCCGCGCAGGCCGAAGAGCCGCTTGGAGAGCAGGATGTACAGCACCGCCGCGATGTTGATCACGAGTGCGCCGATCCGGGTGGCGGTGATCTTCTCCGTGAGCTCGTAGATCTCGATCGGCAGGCCGAGCGAGGTGGCGACGACGGCGAAGTACTCGCCCCAGCGCTTGAGCAGCCACAGGCCGATGCCCTCGACGACCTGCAGAGTGCCGTAGAGCGCCAGGCCGGCGGCGACCCAGAGCAGGGTCTTGGACTCCGCCTCGATGACGGTCCGGATGGTGTGCACCATCGCGGAGTCCTCGAACTTCCAGCCGATCTTGTCCATGAACGGCCTGAGCAGCGGCAGGTCCTCGTTGAAGGCCCGCTCGACGCCGTCGCGGTGGCTGCGGAAGCGGAACACGCCGTAGGCGGCGGCGAGGCAGAGCAGGCCCTTGATGAACCGCTCGACGGACAGCAGCCGCAGGATCAGCGCGTCGCGCAGGGCGCGGCCGCGCAGCACGATCGGCGCCCGTTCGGCGGGGCCGGTTCGGTGCGGCTCGCCGATGACGAAGTCCCCGCACCGCAGGCAGCGCCACGCGGGACCGACCGGGGTGGTGGTGTGAAGCTTCTCGCGGAACATGTCCTCGGTGGGTGCGTAGGTCACGTGCCCGCGGCGCGCGCAGGTGCGTAGGTTCCAATCCACGCGACCTTGATACCGCATCGATGCCATCGATGCGTCGTCACGTCGGCTTTACGGCTTCGCCACTTCCACGCCGGCCTCAGCCGGGTTGAATGCCGGGTTCAACGCAGGGTTGGTGACCGCCTCCCGCGGCCCGTCCGTGCCGGTGCCGGCGCGGCGCACCTGCACCGGCACCGACGGGGACGGGTGCTCCTGCCGGCTGGTGGCCATGAGCAGCACGCCCACCAGGACGGCGGCGACCACCCCGTCGAGCCAGTAGTGGTTGGCGGTGCCGGCGACGACGAGCATGGTGACGACCGGATGGGCCAGCCACAGCCAGCGCCATCGGCTGCGGGTCGCGTGGATGAGCCCGGCCGCGATGACGAGCGCCCAGCCGACGTGCAGCGACGGCATGGCCGCGTACTGGTTGCTCAGCGTGTCGGTCTGCGGCGGGCCGTAGACCGAGGGGCCGTAGACGGCGGCGGTGTCGATCAGGTCGAGGCTGTCGAGCATCCGCGGCGGCGCGAGCGGGAACGCGAAGTGGATCACCAGCCCGATCCCGGTGAGCCAGGCCAGGATCCGCCGGAACCGAATGTAGTGCTCGGGCCGGAACCAGTACATGAAGACCAGGAACGCGATCGAGGCGGGGAAGTGCACGACGGCGTAGAAGACGTTCGCGGCCCGCACGAGGGCCTCGGCGCTGAGCAGCACGTGCTGGACGGATGCCTCGTGGGGCAGGCGCAGCGCCCGCTCGATGTCCCAGATCAGGTCGGCGTCGGCGAAGGCGGCGCTCACGCGGCCGTCGACGACGAGCCGCCCGACCTTGTACGCCAGGAACAGGCCGAGCACCAGCAGTAGTTCAGTCCAGGCGCGGGGTCGTAACCGTGTGGTGCGCTTCCGTTCATCTATCCCTGCCCCCGCGTTCATCAGGCGAAGTTACCCGATATTGCCGTACCGGCAATATTGCTGATTGGGCACCCATTGCGTGTCGTGCGTCACGGGTTTGTTTATGCTTCAAATTTTTAGGGGGAGTTTCATGAGCACTCGGGCCGATCTCGCGATCGCCGCCCTGCGCAAGGGCCACGACAACCTGTCCGCGCTGGTCGCCGGCCTGACCGCGGACCAGCTGACCGGCCCGTCGGCGGCCAGCGAGTGGGACGTGTCGCAGGTGATCAGCCACCTGGGCAGCGGCGCCGAGATCAACCTGGAGGTCGTCCGGGCGTCCCTGGAGGGCGGATCCGCCCCGGAGTTCGAGTTCAACAAGGGCGTCTGGGCCCGCTGGGACGGCATGACACCGCAGGAGCGGCAGGAGGCGTTCCCCGAGGCCAACCGGCGCCTCGTGGAGGCGTACGAGGCGTTCACAGCGCAGCAGCGTGCCTCGCACCGCATCGATGTCGGCTGGATGCCGGAGCCGGTCGACGTGGCGACCTCGGCGCTGCTGCGGCTGACCGAGTTCGCGTATCACGACTGGGACGTCCGGGTCGCGTTCGACCCGTCGGCGGCGCTCGCGCCGGAGGCGGCCACGCTCATCAGCGAGCGGGTCGAGGGCCTGTTCGGCTGGATCGCCAAGCCCGCCAACCTCGACGGGCGCACCGCGGACCTGCTCGTGCGGCTCACCGACACCGGCGAGACCCTCGGGCTGCACCTGGCCGACCCGGTGGCGCTCACCGCCGTGGCGCCGGCGGCGCCGGACGGCGAGCTGTCGCTGACCCTGGAGGCCTGGCTGCGGCTGGCCGCCGGGCGCCTCAAGCCGGAGTACACCCCGGCGGACGTGCGGATCTCGGGGCCGATCACGCTGGACGACCTGCGCGCGGTCTTCCCCGGCTACTGACCGCTCGGATACCGCGGGCCGGCCGGGTCAGTGGCCGGCCCGCACTCGTCCATTGTCGCGCCGGCCGTCAGCGCACCGCTGGGCGCTCCAACGGCCGGCGCAGCGAATAGGTGACGGCGTGCAGCCGGTGTGGCTGGCCGATGAGCATCGCGGCGCGGTCATACGCCTGCCAGCCCTCCGCGCCCGCGCGGTTGAGGTGGCGCAGGTCGTTGAACCGTTCGTCCGTGCCCCAGCGCTGCACGCCGCCGGGGTGGTGGAACACGGCGTCCCAGTCCTCGAACTTGTCCGTGCCCAGCGTGCCGGCCGCACGGTATTCCAGTCGCGCATATTCCCATTGCGTCACGCCGTCCATCATGCCCGACATCGAGCTTCTCCACCGTCTTGGATTCACGTGCAGTACGGTCGGAGGGTGGATCGTGACAGGGACCGGGACGCGGCCGGAAGGGCCCGCAACGCGCGCCCGCGTGACGAGCTCGGGCGGCCGCTGCCCCGCGGCGCCGCCGGCGTGCCGACGATGCCCGACGACCTGTCGGTGACCCCGGACGAGGCCCTCGAACGGGCCCAGCGGCTCCTCGACGAGGGCCGGCCGTTCCACGCGCACGAGGTGCTCGAGGCCGCCTGGAAGGCCGCGCCCGACGCCGAGCGGGAGCTGTGGCGGGGCCTGGCGCAGCTCGCCGTCGGCCTGACGCACGCCAGGCGCGGCAACGCGGCGGGCGCCGCCCGGCTGCTGGGCCGGGCCGCGCTGCGCATCGAGGCGTATCGGGACGACCCGCCGCACGGCATCGACGTGGCCGGGCTGGTCGCGTTCGTGGCGCAGCGCCGGGAGGGGCCGCCGCGGCTCAGATCGTGAGCGCGAGCTTGCCCCGCACGCGCCCGGAACGCAGGCAGGCGATCGCCTCGTTCGCCTGATCGAGCGGGAAGGTGCGCTCGATCGCCGGGGACACGCGGCCGTCGTCCATCATCGTCCGCAGCACCCGCTGCCCGGCGCGCAGCCGCCCCGCGTCACGCAGGCCCCGCAGCGCCGCGACCCCGGACGGACGAGGCGACGGTCGCGGCCTGCTCGAACGAGACGCGGGCCGTCTTGCGGGCCAGCCGCCGCTCGTCCGAGGCGGCGAACTGCGCGAACGCGCTGTCGCACGCGCCGAAGACCTCGTCGCCGGGGCTCAGCCCCGTCACGCCCGGGCCGATCGCGGCCACCACGCCGGCGACGTCGAGGCCGGGCACCGGCAGCTTCGGGCGGCGCAGGCCGAACCCGGCGAGATGGTGTCGAGAATTCTTTACTCGGCTGGCCGGAAACCGCCGCCGATGGGGAAGCGCCCCATCGGCGCGGCGGACCCGCGTTAGGTCAGCTCGAGCGCCCGGGCGTGAGGCTGCGCCCGCAGGATCGCGTCGATCTCGGCGATCTCCTCCTCGGTGTGCCGGCCCAGGATCAGGTCCAGCTCCAGGCGCTCGGCCGGGGTCCGGTAGGCGGCGATCTCGCCGGCCAGCCGGCGGCGTGCGCGGCGGGCCTCGACGCGCTGGGCGACGGCGGCGCGCATGCGGCGGGTTGCGGTCTCCATGTTCGTGAACTCCTTCTTCGTTGGGCTTCCGGTCCTACTGTATCGATTCAGAAAGATCATCTCTGGCCGATGCGCCGTGATGGCGGGCACGCACCGGCTGAGCTGCGGGTGCAGGATGTTCGTGTGCGCGATGTCACCCTCGCCCCGGGCACCCTGGAACCGATCGAGACCGCCTCCCGCGACGAGGCGGCCGCGGCCCTGGAGCACGCCGCGAAGGGCTCGATCGGGGTGACGATCCGGGTCGAGGTGGCGCCGGGCGCGGTGGAGCGCTCGGCGGGCAAGTGCGCTGACCCGGCGGCTCAGGTCAGGGGCGCGTCGATGGCGTTGCGGGCGATGGCGTCGCTGTACCAGCGGCCGCTCGCCTTCACCGTGCGCTCCAGCGTCGCGTAGTCGACGTGGATCAGGCCGAAGCGGCGGCTGAAGCCGAACGCCCACTCGAAGTTGTCCAGCAGCGACCACACGAAGTAGCCGCGCAGGTCGACGCCGGCGGTGCTGGCCTCGTGCACCGCGGCCAGGTGGGCGCGCAGGTAGCCGATGCGCTCCGGGTCGTCGACGCCACCGTCGGGTCCGACCCTGTCGTCGTACGCGGCGCCGTTCTCGGTGACGTAGATCGGCAGGTCGCCGTAGTCGTCGCGGATGCGCAGCAGCAGGTCGCGCAGGCCGGTCGGGTCCACCGACCAGCCCATGTGGGTCACCGGGCCGGGCGTGGGGTGGAACTGCACGGCCTGGGCGGTGGGATACGGCGTGGCGTGGTCGAGCCGGCCCTGCGGCGCGGCGCTGACCAGGTCGGGCTGGTAGTAGTTCACGCACACGGCGTCGATCGGCGCGGCGATCACGGCCAGGTCGGCGGGGCGCACGAAGTGCCAGTCGGTCAGGTCGCGGGTGTCCTCGATGGTGTCGGCCGGATATGCGCCGCGCAGGATCGGGTCGAAGAAGATGCGGTTGAGCAGGCCGTCGATGCGGCGCGCGGCGTCGGTGTCGGCCGGGTCGGGGGTCAGCGGGCGCACAGCGCCGGCGTTGAGCGCCACCGAAACCTGCCCGGCGACGCCCGCGGCGCGTAGCGCGGCGACGCCGAGACCGTGCGCGAGCAGCAGATGGTGGGTCGCGGTGAGCGCGCCGACGTGGCCGCGCCGGCCGGGGGCGTGCCCGCCGGTGCCGTACCCGAGGAATGCCGAGCACCACGGCTCGTTGAGCGTGTTCCACAGCGCGACCCGGTCGCCGAGGCGGGCGGCGACGGCCGCGGCGTAGTCGCCGAAGCGCAGCGCGGTCTCGCGGCTGGTCCAGCCGCCGGCGTCCTCGAGCTCCTGGGGGAGGTCCCAGTGGTACAGGGTGGCGACCGGGCGCACCCCCGCGGCGAGCAGCTCGTCGACGAGCCGGTCGTAGAAGTCCAGGCCGGCCTCGTTCACGCCGGCACCGCCGGCCGGGCGGATCCGCGGCCACGCGACCGAGAACCGGTACGCCGACAGGCCGAGCTCCGCCATGAGCCGCACGTCTTCGCGGTAGCGCAGGTAGTGCCCGGTCGACGTGGCGCCCGTGTCGCCGTTGTCGATCCGGCCCGGCTGCGCGGCGAAGGTGTCCCAGATCGACGGGGTGCGGCCGTCGGCGTCCACCGAGCCCTCGATCTGGTAGGCGGCCGTGGCGGCGCCCCACCAGAAGTTCGAGGGGAAGGTCAGCCGGCCCTGCGTGGCCTGGACCGCCGTCGTGCTCACACGTATCACCCCGTGTCGAAGTCGTCACCCTGAGAAAGTCTTGGAGAGCGCTCTCCAAGTTGGCGTGATCAGACTGCGGCGTGCAGTGCCGAGGTGTCAAGGTGCGCGGGGACGCAGGGGCGCAGGGGCGCGAAGCGGAAGTAGGCAGCGCCCGCGAAACGGGCAGGGGGCCGTGGGGTGGGAACCCCACCGATGCTCGAGCGAAGCGAGAGCCGGGCGGGCTCGCAGACTTGACACAGCCGAAAGCGCGGGGCAACACTGCGACCAATCGGAGAGCGCTCTCCAAACCGCCGCCGCGCCTCCTCACACCCCACCAAGGAGCCCCTCGTGCATCCGGCGCACACGCCCGCCCCCGCCTGGCGGAAACTGCTCAGTTCGCGATGGCGCATCGCCCTTGTGGTCGCCGTCGTCGCCGCCGTCGCCGTCGTGGTCGCGCCGTTCGCGCGCGCCGCCGACGGCCTGATCTCGCAAGGTAAACCGGTCACGGCCTCGTCGGCGCAGTCCGACGACCTGGCGCCCAGCTACGTCAACGACGGCAACGACGGGACCCGCTGGAGCAGCCAGTGGAGCGACCCGCAGTGGATCCGCATCGACCTCGGCGCGACCGCCACGATCAGCCAGGTCACGCTGCAGTGGGAGGGCGCCTACGGCAAGGCCTTCCAGATCCAGACCTCGGCCGACGACCAGAACTGGACCGACATCTACAGCACGACGACCGGCACCGGCGGCACGCAGACGCTGAACGTGTCGGGCAGCGGGCGCTACGTGCGCATGTACGGTACCGCCCGCGGCAGCGGGTACGGCTACTCGCTGTACGAGTTCAAGGTCTACGGCTCCTTCGGCGGCAGCGGCAACCCGTCGGCGGGCGCCTGCGGCACGACGAACGCCGCGCAGGGCAAGCCGGCCAGCGCGTCCTCGTCGGAGGGCGCCGGCACCGCCGCGAGCTACGCCTTCGACGGCGACGCGAACACCCGGTGGAGCAGCCAGTTCAGTGACCCGCAGTGGATCCAGGTCGACCTCGGCTCGACCCAGTCGATCTGCCAGGTGGTCCTGCAGTGGGAGGCGGCCTACGCCAAGGCCTTCCAGATCCAGACGTCGATCAACGGCACCAGCTGGACCGACGTGTACTCCACCACCACCGGCACCGGCGGCACGCAGACCATCCCGGTGACCGGCTCGGGCCGCTACGTGCGCATGTACGGCACGGCCCGCCCGGGCGGGTACGGCTACTCGCTGTACGAGTTCAAGGTCTTCACCAGTAGCGGCCCGACGCAGTCGGCCTCGCCCAGCGCGTCGCCGAGCCCGTCGACCTCGACCCCCCCGACGCAGGAGCCGGGCTGGACGACCGTGTGGACCGACACCTTCGACGGCGCCGCGAACACCTCGCCGTCGGCCGCGAACTGGATCATGCGTACCGGCACCCAGTTCCCCGGCGGCGCCGCCAACTGGGGTACCGGCGAGGTGGAGACCGCCAGCAACAGCACCGCCAACGTGTACCTCGACGGCGCCGGCAAGCTGAACATCAAGGCGATCCGCGACGGCGCGGGCAACTGGACCTCGGGCCGCCTGGAGACCCAGCGCACCGACTTCCAGGCCGGCGCGGGCGAGCAGGTCAAGTTCACCGCGCTGATCAAGCAGCCCGACGTCGCGGGCGGCGCCGGCTACTGGCCGGGCTTCCGGGCCACCGGCGCGGCGTACCGCGGCAACTTCAACAACTGGCCCGGCGTCGGCGAGACCGACATCATGACCGACGTCAACGGCCGCAGCCAGCTGGCGCAGACCCTGCACTGCGGCACCGCGCCCGACGGGCCGTGCGGCGAGTACAACGGCCGCAGCTCCGGCCTGGCCAGCTGCACCGGCTGCCAGACCGGCTACCACGAGTACACCCAGGTCATCGACCGGGCCAAGACGGACGAGGAGATCCGCTTCTACCTCGACGGCAAGCAGACGTGGGTCGTGCGGGAGAGCCAGGTCGGCGTGACCGCGTGGAACGCCGCCGTGCACCACGGTTTCTACCTGCGCTTCGACCTGTCCATCGGCGGCTCGCTGCCCAACGCGATCGCCGGCTTCACCACCCCGACGCCGAACACCACCTCCGGCGGCGTGCTCAGCGTCGACTCGGTCACCGTGGCGAAGGCGACCGGCACCGTCCCGCCGGCGATGACCGACCCGGCGACCCCGGCCGGCCCGAACGTGGTCAAGGTGACCGGCAGCCAGGGCAACTGGCAGCTGCAGGTCGACGGCCAGCCGTGGGAGGTCCGCGGCCTGACCTACGGCCCGCCGCAGGGCGCCGCCGACGGGTACATGCGCGACCTGCGCAACATGGGCGTCAACACGGTGCGCACCTGGGGCGTCGACGACGCGCAGACCCCGGAGTTGCTGGGCCGTGCGGCCCAGCAGGGCATGAAGGTGATCGTCGGGCACTGGCTCAACCAGGGTGCGGACTACGTCAACGACACCGCGTACAAGAACAACACCAAGACCGAGATCGTCAACCGGGTCAACGCCCTGAAGAACAACCCGGGCGTGCTCATGTGGGACGTCGGCAACGAGGTCATCCTCACGATGCAGGACCACGGCCTGTCCGCCGCCGAGGTCGAGGCCCGCCGGGTCGCGTACGCCAAGTACGTGGACGAGCTGGCCGTGGCCATCCACGCCGCCGACCCGAACCACCCGGTCACCTCGACCGACGCCTACACCGGCGCGTGGCCCTACTACAAGGCGAACTCGCCGCACCTGGACCTGCTGGCCGTGAACTCCTACGGCGCGATCGGCA
Organism: Dactylosporangium sp. NPDC051484; assembly: GCF_040689395.1. NCBI lineage: Bacteria > Bacillati > Actinomycetota > Actinomycetes > Micromonosporales > Micromonosporaceae > Dactylosporangium > Dactylosporangium sp. NPDC051484. Next base: position 258,950 of record NZ_JBFAZX010000007.1, read on the forward strand.
ACATCAAGCAGGACTGGATCAACGGCGGGTACACCAAGCCGTACGTGGTCACCGAGGGCGGCCCGGCCGGCGAGTGGGAGGTGCCCAACGACGTCAACGGCGTGCCGACCGAGCCGACCGACCTGCAGAAGCGCGACGGTTACACGGCCAGCTGGAACGCCATCAAGTCGCACCCGGGCGTGGCGCTCGGCGCGACGGAGTTCCACTACGGCCTGGAGAACGACTTCGGTGGCGTGTGGCTCAACACCTACGGCGGCGGCTGGCGGCGGCTCGGATACGGGGCGCTGAAGCAGGCGTACACCGGCTCCCCGCTTTCCAACACCGCGCCGCAGATCACCTCGATGACGCTCAGCAACCAGACCGCGGTGCCGGCCGCCAGCCAGTTCACCGTCAACGTCGCCGCGAGCGACCCCGACGGTGACACCATCCGCTACAACCTCATGGCCAGCGACAAGTACATCACCGGCGGCACCGGCCTGCGCAACCTGAACTTCACGCAGAACGGCAGCACGTTCACGGTGACCGCGCCGGAGACGCTCGGCGTGTGGAAGATCTACGTGTACGCGTTCGACGGCCAGGGCAACGTCGGCATCGAGACCCGCTCGTTCAAGGTCGTCGCGCCGTCGATCCCCGGCACGAACATCGCGCTGAACAAGCCGGTGACCGCGTCGAGCTACCAGCCGACCGGCGCCAACGGCCCGCAGCTGCCCAAGTACGCCACCGACGGCGACTACGGCACCCGCTGGGCCAGCGAGTGGGTCGACACCGCGTGGATCACGGTGGACCTCGGCAGCAAGCAGACCTTCAACAAGGTGTTCCTGGCGTGGGAGGCGGCGTACGCCAAGGGCTACCAGATCCAGACGTCCGACGACAACGTCAACTGGACGACGATCTACTCGACCGCGGCCGGCGACGGCGGGTTCGACGACATCAACGTCAACGGCAACGCGCGGTACGTTCGGATGAACGGACAGGTCCGGGCCACCACGTACGGATATTCTCTCTGGGAGTTCGGCGTGTACCGCTAGGCATCGCGGCCGGGAAGCGCTCTCTGGGACTTTTGCCCGGAGAGCGCTTTCCGTCTTCGTGCTATAAAAGCGCGTGATGAGCGAAAAACGGCGACCGACCCTCGAAGACGTTGCTGAGGCCGCGGGCGTGTCCCGGGCCACCGTCTCCCGGGTCATCAACGGCGTGCGCAACGTCGACCCCAAGCTGCACGAGATCGTGTGGCAGGCCGTCGACGCGACCGGCTACGTGCCGAACCGGGCCGCGCGGTCGCTCGTCACGCGCCGCAGCGGTACCGTGGCGCTGGTCGTCTCCGACGCGGTGTCGCACGACGACGACCCGTTCATGCGCCGGTTCTTCGCCGACCCGTTCTTCGGCCGCATCGTCGGCGGGGTGATGAGCGTTCTGCGGCCGAAGGGCATCCAGCTGGCGTTGCAGATCGTCGGCACCCAGCAGGCCCGCACCCGGCTCGTCGGCGACCTCGGCCAGGGCCAGGCCGACGGGGCCGTGGTCCTGTCGCTGCACCCCGACGACACGTTGCCGCAGCAGCTGTGCGACGCCGGCATCGCCGCCGCGCTCGTCGGGCGCCCCGCACAGCCGGTGCCGATCTCGTACGTCGACCTGGCCAACGACGCCGGCGGTGCCCTGGCCGCCGAGCACCTCCTCGGCCGCGGCTGCACCCGGCTCGGCATGATCACCGGGCCGGCGCACGTGCCCGCCTCGCAGGACCGCCTCACCGGCTTCCGGCAGGCCCTGGCCCGCCACGGGCACGCCTGGTTCCCCACCGTGGAGGGCGGCTTCACCTACGAGTCCGGCGAGTCGGCGATGCTCGCGCTGATCTCGCAGCACCCCGGCCTGGAGGGCGTGTTCGTGGCCAACGACCTCATGGCCCAGGGCGCGCTGATGGCCCTGCGCACGCGCGACGTGCGGGTGCCCGACGACATCGCGGTGATCGGCTTCGACGACAGCAGTGCGGCGCTGGACGCGCGGCCGCAGCTGACCACGGTGCGCCACCCGCTCGAGGACATGGCGGCGGAGACGACGCGGCTGGTCCTGGCCCGTATCGACGACCCGTCGCTGCGCGTGGAGTCGGTCATCTTCGATCCGAAGCTGGTGGTACGGCAGTCCGCGTAGCCCGCGGCCGCGGGGTTTCGGGGCCGCGGAGTTTCGGGGCAGCGCGGGTTCGGGGCCGCTGGCATGCTGTGTTCGTGGAAGCCGACATCGCCGTGGACGCCGCCCTGGTTCGCCGGCTGATCCTGGAGCAGCACCCCGATCTCGACGGCCCGCTGTCGCAGGTCGCGATGGGCTGGGACAACGCGATCTACCGCCTCGGCGCCGACCTGGCCGTGCGCCTGCCGCGCCGCCGGGTCGCCGCCGAGCTGGTGTATCGCGAGCAGCACTGGCTGCCGCGGCTGGCCGTGGCGCTGCCGGTGCCGGTCCCGGTGCCCGTGCGGGTGGGCGTGCCCTCGGGGGGCTTCCCGTTCCCGTGGAGCATCACGCCGTGGCTGACCGGCACCGTCGTCGCCGCCTCCCCGGTCGCGCCGCGCGCCGCGTTCGCCGCGCAGCTGGCCGGGTTTCTCGCGGCCCTGCACGTGCCCGCGCCCGCCGCGGCGCCTGCGAACCCGGTGCGCGGCGTGCCGTTGTCCACCCGCGCGGAGGCGATGGCCGAGCGCTTCGCCACCGGGCGCGTGCCCGCCGGCCTGCGGGGGCTGTGGGACGAGCTCGTGGCGGTACCGTTCTGGGCCGGGCCGCCGCTGTGGGTGCACGGCGACCCGCACCCCGGCAACCTGCTCACCGGCCCCGACGGGCGGCTCGCCGCGGTTCTGGACTTCGGTGACCTCACGTCGGGAGACCCGGCCACCGACCTCGCCGCCGCGTGGCTGGTCTTCGACGCCCCGGCGCGGGCGGTGTTCCGCGCGGCGCTGGGCTGCGGCCCGGGCCGTGACGAGGCGACCTGGCAGCGAGCGCGCGGCTGGGCGCTGAACATCGGCGCCGCTCTCGCCGCCGACGCGACGGGGACCCCCGAGATGGCCGCGGTAGCCGAGCACACCCTGCGCGAGGTGCGTCTGGGCTGAGGCGTGGTCATGAGGCTCGGTCATGCGGGAGAGCGCTCTCCCAAGATCTCGCCCGACGGCCCCGCGGGACGTCCTCTCCGCCGTTGACAGGGCTCCGGCCAGGCGGGAGACTGGCGGTGTGGAGAGCGCTCTCCAAAGGGTCGGGTGCCGGCGGAGGGCGCTGTCCAGGGCGGCCAGCGCCCTGGGTCAGTGGGCTTGACCAGGGCTGACTGGGTCGCCCGGCCAGTGGTGCAGGGCCATGGTCGTTCGGGTCGGTCACCAGGCGGGGGCTACCCGGGCGTTCTGGTGTCTCCGGGCGGGGACACAAGCCGCGCCGGCCGGGCGCGGCGACCGGGCCGACTGCCGGGCGCTTCGCATGCGTTGTGGCGGTGACCGGGTTGGGATCCCCGCCACCGGGCGTGGCCGTGCGAGCGGCCGCACCCGTGCCGACCTTGCGGCTGCGGCGGCCGCACCGGGGCTCTGGGCGCCCGGGACCGCCGCAGCCGCAGGCTCCGCGTCCCGTCACCGGAAGGGCTCACACCGCCATGCGACGCCTGCCGAACCCGCTGCTGTCGCTCGCCGCCGTCCTGGCTCGCGTAGTCCTGGCCCTCGCAGTCGTGACCCTCGCCGCCGGCTGCGGTGCGCCCGCCACCGTGCGACACCCCGTGCCGTCCGCCTCCACCTCCGCCTCCGCCGTGGCCGCCGCCGCGGACTTCGGCGGCACCGATCTCGCCTGGGTCGAGCTGATGATCCCGATGGACGAGCAGTTGCTGCCGGTGCTCGATCTGCTGCGGCAGCGGGCGTCCGACCCGGCGCTGGTAGCGCTCGCCGGGGAGCTGCGCGGGGTGTACGACGGGGAGCTGCCCCGGCTGCGCGCCCTCTCCGACCAGGCCGGGCTGCCCAGGGACAACCCGCACAAGGGTCACAGGATGCCGGGCCTCGTCGACGCCGACCGGCTGGCTTCGCTGCGGGCCGGCTCGGGGGCCGACTTCCAGCGGCAGGCCGTGGACTGCCTGCGGGAGCACCTCGACCAGCTGGGCCGGCTCGCGGCCGCCGAGATCACCAACGGCACCAGCCCGGCCGTGAAGGCCCTGGCCCGGCAGGTCGCCGAGACCCGGGGCGGCGCGAGCGCGCGTCTGCCGAAGTGAACGGCCGGCGACCAGGCCGGGCCGGGCCGGTCAGACCTTCGGCACGTCGAAGAGGCTGGGGAACTTCGCGGTCAGCACCATGTCCCCCTTGGTGTGCAGCTTGCCCTTCATCACCAGGATCACCGGGTGCGCGTTGCCGGTCACCACATGCAGGAAGTCGACCGCGCCGATGGTCAGTGTCAGCCTCGGCTCCCTGGTGGGTGCCGGGGACACCCGGCAGACCCCGTTGGAGATGGTCAGCTCGTAGCGGTCGGTGCCGCCGTCCGGCCGGTCGCCGATGACCCAATGAATGACGGCGTCGAGGGAGCTCGCCCGATCCGCCCGGAAGACGTCCGGCATGCGCCGGAACAGTTCGTCGAGGACGGCGCAGCGCCGCTCGCCGGTCATCAGGTTCCGTAGGTCCTCGACTGGGGTCCGTTTGACCAGCCTCGCGAAATCCCCGGGCTCCGTCGCCGCGGGGTTTGCGTCATGTATGGACATGCTCGGCTCCTTCGGTCACTGCCTGCAACGATTGTCCCGGGATCCCTTACCCGCGCCCACTTCCAGCTTGCGGCCGCCGCACAGTGTCAGCGCACGCTCGGACACGGAGCGGCACTTCCCCGGTGCGACGATGAACGCGATCGCGACGAGTGTCCTTTGCGGAGGCATGATGAGCTTCGTTTCCGTTGCCGGACTGCGGGCCGGTGCCCGCGAATGGACCAGCACCGCAGGGCCTGGCATCGTGGCCGTGCCGAACCTCGACGGAGTCCTCAGCACCCACGACGACGACCTGGCCGGCGCCTCGACCGACTTCGGCAACCGTGTCCGCCGCCGGCCGCTGGCGGTGCTGCGTCCGCGCACCGCGGCGGACGTCGCGGCGATCGTGCGGTTCGGCCGCGAATGCGGGGTCCCCGTCGTCGCCCGCGGGTCGGGCCACTCGGTCGAGGGCCAGGCACAGGTCCGCGACGGGATCGTGGTGGACATGGGCTCGCTCGCCGAGATCCACGACAGCGGGCCGGACCGGATCAGTGCCGACGCCGGCGCCCGCTGGAGCGCGGTCGTCGCGGCCACGCTGCCGAAGGGCCTCGCGCCGCCGGTGCTGCCGGACTACCTCGAGCTGTCGGTCGGCGGCACCCTGTCCGTGGGCGGGGTCGGCGGCGCCAGCCATCGGTACGGCAGCCAGGCCGACAACGTCCTGGACCTTGACGTCGTCACGCCGCTCGGTGAGCTGCTCACCTGCTCACCGACCCGCGACGCCGCCCTGTTCGACGCGGTCAGGGCGACCCAGGGCCGGTACGGCATCATCACCCGCGCCACGATGGCGCTGGCGCCGGCGCAGCGCACCGCCCGGCGGCATCTGCTCAGCTATCACGACCTCGGTGCGTTTCTCGCCGACCAGCGGCGGCTGATCGGCGACCGGCGCTTCGACCACGTGCTCGGCCACGCCCGCCCGGGGCCCACCGGATGGACCTACGTCCTGGAGGTCGTGAGCACCTACACCCCGCCCCGGCGTCCCGACGATCGCGCGCTGCTGGCCGACCTCGCCCACGAGCGGGGCAGCGAGGAGAGCGAGACCAGTGGCTACGGGGACTTCCTCGGCCGGCTCGCCCCGTTCGAGGCGCGACTGCGAGCAGTCGGCGCCTGGCAGCATCATCCCCACCCGCGCTGCAACGTCCTGCTGCCCGGCCGGCACGCCCAGGCGGTCATCGCCGGCGAGCTCGGCGGGACGGGGCCGGGGGACATCGGCGACGGCGGCAGCGTCCTCATCAACGCCATCCCCACCGCTCGGCTGCAGGCACCGTACATGCCGAACGTGAACGATCCGGTGACCGTCCTGTTCGGGATGCAGCGCACCGCGCCGCCCGGCGACACCGGCGTCTTGGAGCGGATGCTGCGGGCCAACGCGGCGCTGCGCGCGAGCGCCGTGATCCTGGGCGGTGCCGACTACGCCGGTGCCACGGCCCACCACGACTCGCGATCCGGCGCGGCGCACACGTGCTGATCGGTGCACATCCCGCACGCCGACGGCGGCGACCCGCTCAGCGGGCCGCCGCCGCAACCGGTCAGTGGCCGACCGGGCTCGACTGGGTGACGTGTTCACGGATCGCCTGCCGCCACCGCTCGTAGTTCGGCAGCAGTTCGTCGCCGGAGTCGACGGCGACGCTGTCGGCCAGCGCGTCCGCGGCGGTCGCGGACATCCCGGTCAGGGCGCGCACGGCAGTCTCGGTGTGTTCGGGGCAGTAGCCCGCGTGCATCCGCGCCTTCGCGGCGAACACCGCACCTTGGGCCAGATGCGCCTGGTGCGTGCCGGCGGCCCGGCGCAGCGCCTCGAAGCCCTCGCCGTCGCACCCCCCGGCGAACGCGGAGGCCAGTCCCACGCCGCTCCACAGATCCGGCTGCCGCTCCTGCGCGAAGCCGCGCACGGTCGCCGCGACGTCGTCGACCGCGGCGGCATGGCGGAACCACAGCATCCGGCCAACTCCCTGGTCGAACGCCCGCGGGAAATAGTCGGCCCGGCCCTGCCATGGGTACGGCTTGGGCCGCCGCTGCCCGGTGACCCAGGTGTCCTGGTCGAAGTAGGCCGCGTCGAAGCCGTAACCGTCGACGGCGAGCCAGCTCATCGTCGGGTGATAGCGGGTGTCGGTGAGGTCCGGCAGAACCTTGCGCCACAACGGCCGCGGCAGGCGCGCCATCGCGAAGCCGATCCCGATGTAGGCGAGGAAGAGGTGCGGGCCGCCCGGCCCTTCCAGCAGCGCCCTGGTCCGCTTCCCGGTGCCGGGGCCCATCGCGTCGAGCACCGTGCAGGCCATCGTGGCGCCCTCGTAGGCGAACCCCCGGCGCTCCTGGTCGACCAGGTCGAGGCGGCGTTCGATCTCCCAGGCCGGCGGCCCCTCGATGGTCCACTCGAAGCCACAGACCACCGCCTGCGGGATCGCCTCGAGCCATCTGGTCGTCGCCGACGGCTTGACCGGGAACTTCAGCTTGGTGAATGAGACGTCTTCAAGCGACGGGGCGAGGGCCATGCGGCGCAGCGATCCGAACACCCTTGACATTGAGTCTCCCAATCATCCGGTGTACTGCCCGGCGCGGGTCGCCGCGACGGTTATATCGTCAATCGGCGGCGGAGTGGACACGTCTCTTCGAGTGCGTAAGTGACCGCTCCGGTCCCCGGGTGCGCAGCGGCCGAGACAGGCCGGTCAGCGTGCTGGATGTGGGCACGGCGATGCGCTCGGTCCGTGCCGATGCGGTTCGCTGGGCACGCGGTGCGCGCCCAGCGAACCGCCTGGTGTCACGCCGCCGAGAACTGCCCGGCCTGACGCCCCGGGCCGGCCGGACCGCGGTAGGCCTGGGCGATGTCGAGCCACTGCTCGGCGAGCTCGCCGGCGGCGACGACCGCGAGGTCGTCGCGGTGCCGGCGGCGGGTGACGAGCAGGCAGAAGTCCTCGGCCGGGCCGGTGATCCGTTCGGGCGAGTCGGCCGGGCCGAACTCCCACACCGCCCCGGACGGCGCGGTGATCTCGAACCGGAACGCGACGTCCGGCGTCTGCAGCCCGCGGCTCTGGTAGCCGAAGTCCCAGGTGCGCACCGCGAAGTGCACGACCTGGCCGATGCGGTCGGTCACCCGGCGCCGCACGCCCAGCGCGTCGGCGATGTCCTGGCCGTGGGCGAAGAGCTCCATCATGCCGGCCATGGCCAGCACCATCGCGGGCAGCGGCCGGACCAGCCACGGCACCAGCTGGTCCATCGGCAGCGCCCCGATCGACTTCTCCGCCGCGGCGCGCTCCGCACGCCACCGCCGCAGCAGTTCCGCGGGCGGCTCGACGACGTATTCGGAGAGCGCGGCGGTCACATTCGCGTTGAAGTCGGAGCCGAGCCGGCCGGTCATCGCGATGAACCGGTCCGGGTCCGCGGCCGCCATCCCCGCCATCCGGAACGTGGCGGCCAGGTGGGCGATCTGATGGGCCACGGTCCAACCGACCGCGGGTGTGGGCAGCGCCCACTGCTCGGCGTCCAGGTCGCTGACGAGCCGGTCGACGTCGTTGCCGTCCGCGGTCAGGTTGGAGATCACCTTCGGCTGTTCTGTCATCGGATACCTCCGTGGATAGTCCGGCCTTCAGGCCGGTGAGGAAACGGATCTCCTGCGGAGCAGGGCAGAGAAGGCCGGTTCGCCGCCAAGGCGAATCCGGCGTCTGCCGCCCGTGGTGCGCAAGCGAACAGGTGTGCTAGGTTCGTGCGGCTCGGGCAGCGATCACCAAGCTGGCCGGGCCTACCGCCGGGCTGGCGGGAAGTGACGTCTGTGGAGACGATGTAAGACCGATGGGCGGTACACCGTCCCTCGCCGGTAGTCCGGGTCGGCTGTTGTCGGTGAAGCAGAAAGCTCAACCCGCGAGGGTTGAATCCCCCTGCTTCAGCTGGGGGAGATGTCAACTCTGTGGATGCTCTGCGGGCCCGGGCCGCCGTGCTACCGCGGCGGCAGGGGCACGTGCGCGCCGGCCAGGCCGGTGATCGCGGTCCGCTGCCGGCGGCCCAGCATCGTCACCGCGATGACCAGGCCGACGGCGGCGAAGATGACGCATGCGGCGAACGTGGCACGGAAACCGGCCGTCGCCGCGGCGATCGGGGTGGCGCCGGCCGAGAAGGACACGAGCACGGTCGAGACGATCGCGATGCCGAAGCCGCCGCCGATCTGCTGAGCGGCGGTGTTGATGCCCGACGCCAGGCCGAGCTCGGACTCGGCGACGCCGGCCAGGGCCGCGGCCGACGCCGCGACGGTGCCCAGGCCGAGACCGCAGCCGAAGACGAACAGCGCGACGAACAGGCTGGCGTACGAGCCCCCGCCGGCCACGCTGTACATCAGCAGGGCGCTGCCGGCGCCGATCAGGACGAGGCAGACCGCGGCGACCGGCCGGAAGCCGAACCGGGTGATGAACGACTGCCCGGCGTACGATCCGACGAACGCCATCAACGGCATGATCGACTGTTTGAGGCCGAACTCCAGCGGCGAGTAGCCCAGGACGCCCTGCGTGTACTGGGCGATCGCCAGCGACATGCCGAAGGCGCACATGCCCATGGTCACCATGGCCAGGTTGCCGCCCACCAGGACCCGGGAACCCAGCAGGCGCAACGGCAGCAGCGGCGCGCTGGAACGCAGCTCGATGACCACGAACAGCGCGGCGAGCACGACCGCGGCGCCCGCCGTGGCGAGGGTCTTGGCGTTGAGCCAGCCGACCTCTGGCGCCTGCGCGAGGGTGTACACGATCAGGGCGAGGACCGCGGTGCTGGTGACGGCGCCGGCGAGGTCGTAGTTGCGGCTCTGCCGCAGGTCCCGGCTCTCCCGCAGCACGAGCGGGATGGCGATCAGCATCAGCACCGCCACCGGGACGTTGACGAAGAAGACCCCTTGCCAGCCGAAGCCGCTGGTGAGTCCGCCGCCGACGAGCAGCCCGACGGTGGCGCCGATGCCCGCGATGCCGGCCCACCCGGCCAGCGCCAGGTGTCGTTCCCGGCCCTCGGGGAACATGGCGGTCAGCAGGGACAGGGCGGTCGGGGTCATCAGCGCCGCCGACACCCCGTGCAGCGCCCGCGCCAGGATGAGCACCTCGCCGTTCCAGGCGAAGCCGGAGGCCAGCGATACCAGCAGGAACAGCAGGGTGCCGAGCAGGAACATCTTGCGGCGCCCGAGCAGGTCGGCGGCTCGCCCGCCGAGCAGCAGCAGCCCTCCGAAGGTGACGAGGTTCGCGGTGAGGACCCATTGGGCGGCGCTCTGCGACAGCTGCAGGCGGGTGCTGATGGTGGGGATCGCCAGGATGACGACCTGCGAGTCCAGGATCACCATGAAGTTGGCGGTGCACAGCAGTACCAGCGCCCACCAACGCCGGGGGTCCGGCTGGGCGCTGTGGGCCGGGGTCACGGCGAGTTGCGCTCTGTCCATGGCACTGTCCTTTGCTCGGGACCGAAGTGGATTGCGCGATCGACGAGCAGGGGCCCTTCCGCGGACGGAAGAACCCCTGCCTGTTTCTTGCGGATTGCTGTTGTTGGGTCTGCCTAGCGCTTGGCGCGCAGCACGCGCCGGATGATGTTCGGGCGCATCAGCGCGTCGGGCGGATCGACCAGGCCCGCCGCGCGCAGGAACGCGGTCGTCAGGACGCCGTCGTTGACGGCGGCGGCCTGCAGGCGCGGGATGAACAGGTTGCCCATCCGCGTCTTGAGGGTGCGGCGGCCCTGCACCTCGGGGAAGCCGAGGTCGGCGCCGGCCGACATGTCCCACGGCGCGTCGATGATCTTGGAAAGGTCCCGGAAGAACGCCGCGGGCACCGGCGGGCCGCTGCGCAGGTGCTCACCGAGCATCCGGGCCGCGATCGCGGCGACCGTCATGCCCTGGCCGTAGACGGGGTTGAAGACGCACGCCGCGTCCCCCATGACCAGCAGCCCGTCCGGGAAACGCGCCAGCCGCTCGTAGTGCTGACGCACGCTGGCCGGGAACCGGAACGACATCGGTTCACCCATCGGCTCGGCGTCGCGGACCGCCTTGTAGATCTCCGGCACCGGCAGCGACTGCACGTACGCCAGGAAGCCCTCGATGTCCGTCGGCGGCCGGTCGCCGAGGATGCCGGTCAGCGACACCGAGTAGCGGTCCGGCATCCGGGCGAAGATCGCCCCCCGCCGCATCGCCGGCGTGGCCACCGGGAGCAGGGCGATGTCCCCGCCGATCGGGTCGAACGGCAGCGGCCCCTTGAAGTCGAGCGTGGTGTAGGTCAGGTCCATCTTGACCCGCTCCTCCGGCACCTGCGGGTAGCCGAATTCCTGCAGCCAGCGCGGCGTCCGCGAGCCCCGGCCGGTCGCGTCGACCACGAGGTCGGCGGTGAGCGTCACCTCGTCCTCGCCGCGCCGCTGCACGCGCACACCGGTGATCCGGCTGCGATCCGGCGACGCCACCAGCCCGACGATGTCGGTGTGCTCGCGGAACTCCACGTTGCCCAGGGCCCTGACCCGGCCCCGGATCCGGGCCTCCAGCAGTGGCCGGCCGGCCGCGACGCAGATCAGCCCGGTCTCCGCCTTCTGGATCATCCGGCCGTTGAAGTACCAGCTCAGGCTGGTGCCGAAGTCGCCGACGGGCACCCCGATCGAGACCAGTTCGTCGGTGAAACCCGGGAACAGTTCCTCGAGGATCTGCTGGCCGCGGGCGAGCAGCGCGTGGATGTGGTGACCCTGCGGGATCGCCTGGCGCGGCCCGGCCGGCCCGGAGAGGTCATCACGGTCGATGACCGTCACCTTCCGGTACGCCTGCGCAAGCATCCGGGCCGCGAGTGACCCCGCAATGCTGCCGCCGAGGACCACCGCGTGCTCGCCGTGATGGTTGCCCATTTAGATAGCCTCCTCGAATGTGGCAGAATCAATGTCCCCGGACAGCGTATCGGCGCGCGGTGTCAGATCTTCTCGTAGAATGCTCAGTGCCGGCTACCGCTTCTGCCTGGTAGGACGATGTGGATAGGATACGGCCGTACGGACGCCGCGATTTCCTGTCGAATGTGCGCCACGAGCCCATTCGCATTCTTGCGAAACAGTCGAAGGAATCGTCGAAATGCGTTTGTCGTCCCCTTTCATCAAAGTGAGGACCGTGGCATGATTCCGTTCCGCATCGACGTCGCTCAGGCTGACCTCGACGACCTGCACCGCCGGCTCGAGACCACCCGCTGGCCCGCCGACGTGGCCGGTGACGACTGGAGCCGCGGCGTCCCCCAGGCATACCTGCGGGACCTGGTGGACTACTGGCGGACCAGCTACGACTGGCGCGCCGCGGAGGCCCGGCTCAACGCCTTCCCGCAGTTCACCACCGAGATCTTCGGGACCAACGTGCACTTCCTGCACGTCCGTTCGCCCGAGCCCGACGCCACCCCGATGATCATCACCCACGGCTGGCCCGGCTCGTTCGCCGAGTTCCTCGACATCATCGAGCCGCTCACCGACCCGCGCTCGCACGGCGGTGACCCGGCGACCGCCTTCCACCTGGTCATCCCGACGATCCCCGGCTTCGGCTTCTCCGGTCCGGCCAGCGAACCGGGCTGGAACATGCCCCGGGTCGCCGCCGCGTGGGTGGAGCTCATGCGGAACCTGGGCTACAGCCGCTACGTCGTGCAGGGCGGCGACCTCGGCGCCTGGATCAGCCTGATCATGGCCGGCATGGATCACGAGCACGTCAGCGGCGCCCACCTGAACTTCCTGCCGACGCCGCCCTCCGGCGACCCGGCGGACATGGCCGGCCTCACCGAGGTCGAGATGCGCCGCCTGGGGCTGCTCATGCACTACGTCGACGACCAGTCCGGCTACATGAAGCTCCAGGCGACCAGGCCGCAGACGCTGTCGTACGGGCTGAACGACTCGCCGGTCGGCCAGCTGGCCTGGATCGTGGAGAAGCTGCACGAGTGGAGCGACTCGGCCAAGGTGCCCGAGGACGCGTTCGACCGGGACCGGATCCTCACCAACGTGATGCTCTACTGGCTGACCGGCACGGGCGCCTCGTCCGCGCACTTCTACTTCGACAACGCCGACCTGCTGCCGACCGCGAAGACGCCCCCGCCCCCGGCCCCGCCGCTGCCGGTGCCGCTGGGCGTGGCCGTCTTCCCCCACGACCCGGGCCAGCCGATCCGGCGCTTCGCTGACCGCGCCTTCCCGAACATCGTGCAATGGAGCGAGTTCGACCGGGGCGGCCACTTCGCCGCGATGGAGGAGCCCGACCTGCTGATCGGCGACCTGCGGTCGTTCAACCGCATCCTGCGCGGCTAGCGCGTCCCGCGACACCCGTCGACCCCGGTCTCCTGCGGGAGACCGGGGTCGATGTATTCGGGGCCGATGTGTTCGGTGCGGATGTGCCGAGGCGCGGTCCGGGTCAGGCCGCGACCAGCTCAGCGATCGAGATGAACGAGCCCTGGCGGACCTGGTGCACGCCGCGGACCGCGAGGCCGGCCCGCCCGGCCAGCTCCCGCAGCTGCGCGAGGCCGCGCTCCTTGCCGCCGTAGTAGGCGAGCATCCGCAGGTCCATCGCGGTGTTCGGCGACTCGCCGTCCGCGCCGATCGCCTCGATGACCAGGACGACGCCCTGCGGCCCGGCGGCCTGCGCGCAGCGGCGCAGGATCCGGGTGGCGTGCTCGTCGTCCCAGTCGTGCAGGATCGCGGAGAGCACGTAAGCGTCCGCTCCGCCCGGCAACGGGTCGAAGAAGCTGCCCGTCACCACCTCCGTGCGGCCTGCCAGTCCCAGCTCCCGGAACCGCTGTCGCGCACCCGCCGCCGGGCCGGCCACGTCGACCAGCGTGCCGCGCAGCGCGTCGTGCCGGGCCAGCAGCACGCTCAGCAGCCCGCCGCTGCCGCCGCCGACGTCGACGACGTGCTTGAGCGCAGCCCAGCCGTACGCGCCGGCGATGTCGCTGTTGTCGAGCTCGACATGGTGCTGCATCACCGTGTCGAAGGACGAGGAGAGCGTGGGATCCGCGGCGAGGTCGGCCCAGAACGAGGTGCCGTACCGCACCGGGTAGGCCGGCTCGCCGGTCAGCACACTGTGCGCCAGTTCGACGAAGCTGAGGTCGCCGCGGCCGGTCGCGCCCTCCATGTCCAGCCACTTGCGTCTGCCGCCGGGGTGGTCCTCGCGGAGCTGGTCGCCGAGTTCGGTGGTGGCGTAGTCGCCGTGCTCGTCGCGCCGGAACAGCCCGATGCTCACCAGGTGACGCATCAGCCGGTCCAGGGCGTCCGGGTGCGCGCCGATCTCGGCGGCCATCGCGGCGGCGCTGCGCCGCCCGGCCGCGACGTGGTCGGCCACCCGCAGCGTGGCCGCCACCCGGATCGCCATCGGCGTCGCGAGGTCGGCCATCGCGCGTAGGCCCGGGGTGTTTCGCTTCGGCATCGCGGTCCCTTCGTCCGATCGTTGCTGGGATGGGAGCGGCAGTGCGGTCTCAGCCCGCGTCGCGCTGCGCCGCGACCCGCTCGTGCGCGATCCGGTCGGCGATGTCGGCGCGCAGTGCCTTCTTGTCGATCTTGCCGATGGCGGTGACCGGCAACGACTCCGCGAGCACCAGCCGCTCGGGCAGCTTGAAGACGGCCACGCCCGCGGCCAGCATCGTCGAGCGCATCATGTTCAGATCGATCCGCCCGCCCACCACGTAGAGGCAGATCCGCTCGCCGAGCTCGGCGTCCGGCATGGCCACCGCCGCGGCGAGGCTGGCACCGGACTGATAGGCGAAGTTCTCGATCTCCTCGGCTGAGATCTTCTCCCCGCCGCGGTTGATCACGTCCTTCTGCCGGCCTTCGACCACCAGGTTCCCGTCGGGCCGCCGCCGCACGATGTCGCCGGTGTTGTACCAGCCGTCGTCGTTGAACGCCAGCGCATTGGCCTGCTCGGCCCGGTAGTAGCCGCGGGGGGTGTACGGGCCCCGGGTGAGCAGAATCCCTGCCTCCCCGTCCGGGACCGGCGCGCCCTGCTCGTCGACCAGCATCAGCTCGTCGTCGGGGCAGATCGGCCGGCCCTGGGTGCCGCACACGACCTCGGCGGGATCGCCGGGCCGGGTCAGGCACATCAGGCCTTCGCCCATCCCGTAGCCGTTCTGCAGGCTGCAGCCCAGCACCGGTTTGATGCGGCGGGCCATCTCGTCGGGGATCCGGGAGCCGGACACCTGCACCAGCGCCAGCGAGGCGATGTCCTGGCCCGGGTGTGCGGCACGGTGATCCAGCCAGCGCTGGGCGATCGCGGGCACGAGCGAGGTCATCGTGACCCGTTCGGCCTCGATCACGGCGAACGCGCGCTGCGGTACCGGCGAACGCGTGATCACCACCCGGCCGCCGCAGAACAGGGCACCGAGCGCACCGGTGAACGGGAAACCGTGTCCCAGCGGCAACGCCGTCAGGTAGACGGTGTCGCGATCGACCCCGCAGATCTGCGCGGCCCGCCGGACCATGTAGGAGAAGTCGTTGTGGGTGCGGCCGATCAGCTTGGGCGCGCCGGTACTGCCCCCGGACAGCACGAAGAGCGCCAGGGCGGTGCCCTCGGGCTCCTCACCCGCTGGTTCGGGGTGCTCCGCCGGCCGGCAGAACGCCGCCAGATCGAGGCTGCGCTCGTCCAGCTGGTCCGCGGCCACCAGCACGTGCTCCAGCGTCCGGGACTCGCCGGCGACCTCGTGCGCCAGCGCCTGGTGGTCGAAGCCCTTGACGATGCCCACCGTGACGATCGCCCTGGCCTCGGCGTGCTCGGCGACCTGGGCGATCTCCTGCTTGCGGTGGCCCTGCAGCGTCAGCACCGGCAGCATGCCGGCGCGCAGGCACCCCAGCACCACGACGAAGAACTCCCAGCAGTTCGGCAGCTGGACCAGGATCCGGTCGTCCGGGCGCAGGCCGAGCCGGTGCAACCGGGCGCCGGCGCCGTCCACCCGCGCCATCAGCTCCTGGTAGGTCATCCGCACGTCGCCGTCGACCAAGCAGACCGCCGCCGGGGTGGCCTCGGCGGCGGCGCGTATGTAGCTGAGCAGCGACCGGCCTTCCCAGTAGCCGCGGGCCACGTACCGGGCGGCGAAGTCGGCGGGCCACGCCGTCGTGCCCGTCGCCGTGCTCTGCGGCATCACGTTCCTCCTTGTCCGGTGGTCCTTGTCCGGTGATGCTCGTGGTTCGTCACGGCTTGCGGGCGAGCACCGCACCGTTGGCGCCCGGTGCGCCGAACCGAACGGTGCTGATCTGCTCGAACCCGGCCTTGCGCAGCCAGTCGCTGTACTCGGCGACGGTGTAGTTGCGTCCCCAGGTGCCGACCAGCATGTTCATGCTCATCAACGCGGCGTCCAGCGGCCCGGTCTTCTCGTCGTCGACCAGCAGCTCGCTGATCACCAGCAGGCCACCGGCCGGCAGGGCCCGGAAACACTTCGCGAGCAGCTCGGCGTTGCGGGGCTCGTCCCAGTCGTGCAGGATCATCGACAGCAGGATGGCGTCGTGGCCGCCGGGCAGTTCCGGGTCCGCGAAGAAGTCGCCCCCGTGCACGCCGATCCGTTCGCTCAGCCCCATCTCGTCGATCTTCTCGGCGGTGTGCTCGCAGACGAACGGGAGGTCGAAGACGGTCGCGCGCAGGCCGGGAAAGTGCCGGCAGAGCTCGACGGCGAAGGCCGCGTTGCCTCCGCCGACGTCCAGCAGCGACGTGGTGCCGCGCAGGTCGATCGCGCCGGCCAGCTCCCGGGCCGTCAGGGCGGACAGCGGGTACAGGCCGTCCCAGAAGATCTTCGGCCGGGTGCCGGCCTCGAAGATGCCCTGCTGTTCCTTCGAGGTCACCCGGGCCGGCGCGTTGGCGCGGATGGCGTCGATGACGCGCATCCAGCCGGGATAGACGTACTCGGTGAGCATCCGCACGTACTCGCCGAAATAGTATTGGCCGCCGCGGACCAGGTAGGTCTCGGCGACCGGGGTGTTGACGAAGCGGGCTCCGTCACGGCCGAGCAGGCCGAGGGCGGCGCACGCGGTGAGCAGGATCTCGGCCGGGCGTTCCTCGATGCCGGTCCCGGTGGCGACCTCGGCGACCGTGGCCCCGTGGCGGGCCGACAGGAACGTGAACAGACCCAGCTGCTCGGCCGCGGCCAGCGTCTGCGAGGCCCACAGGCCGGTGGTCAACTGCATGAGCGCATCGGGCGCCGCGGGCAGCGGCGCGGACTGGCTGTCCACTGGCTTCACTCCTCGGGTCGGTCGCCGGCGAAGCCGACATTGACCTGCTCGAACACGATGTGCCTGCCGTTCTCGAAGTGCCGCCGCGGCTCCTCGATGAGGTGGAAGACGGGATGCCGGGCCAGCTCGCCCAGGACGGTGCGCAGCTCCAGCCGGGCCAGGTTGGCACCCATGCAGGCGTGGATGCCGAAGCCGAAGCTGAGGTGCTGGTGGGAGTTGCCGCGGTCGAGGGAGAACTCGTCCGGCTGCGGGAACTTCTCCGGGTCGCGGTTGCCGGCGTCGATCACGACCACCACTCGCGATCCGGCGGGGATGTCCGTGCCGGCGATCGTCACATCCCTGGTGGTGACGCGGGTGAACCGGTCCGTCGGGCACCAGCGCCGCAGCGTCTCGTCGGCCGCGACCGACATCAGCTCCGGCTCGGCCGCGAGCCGCCGCTGCAGATCAGGGTGGTTGCCGAGGTGCCAGAGCATCCTGCTGATGGTGTTCATCGTGGTCTCGTGACCGGCGATGCAGTACGACACGATGATCGAGTGCAGGGTCTCCTCGGGGATCGGCCGACCGTCGATCTCCATGCGCACCAGCCGCGACAGGTACGTGTCGCTGTGGTCCCGGCGCGCGTTGGCCACCTCGGCGGAGAGCAGTTCCTGGAACGCCGGCCAGAACTTCGCCGGGTCCTTCGCGAAGTGCTTCCACATGGTCGCCGTGAGGTCCCGGACCTGGTGCTGGGCCCGCTCCGACAGCCCGATCGCGATCGCCAGCACGCCGATCGCGAGCGGCTTCGCCACCTCCGCGACGATCTCGCCGTGCCCGCGGGCGATCATCGGCGCGATCAGGTCGGCGGCCAGCCGGCTGACCTGCGGCTCCAGGCCGCGCACCTCCTCCGCCAGCAGGGGAGGGGTCATGAGCTGCCGCAGGACGCGATGCTCGGGCGGGTCGTAGTCGATCGGGGAGTGCTTGGGCATCCCCTTGGCCCGCGGGTAGAACACGCCGCTGGCTGAGCTGAAGGTCTCGTGGTCCTTCAGGACCCCGCGGATCAGCGCATAACGCGACACGACCCACATGCCGCCGTGCGCCTCGGTGTAGGTGACACCCGGACCGTCCCGGAGCCGGCCGTTCACGATCTCCGCGACCTCAGGGGTGAAGTCGGGGTCGTGGTAGTCGTACCTACGGGTGAGCCGGTCGATGATTCCGAGCTGCGTTGTCGTCATCTTTCTCCGCTCAACCTGGGGGCAGGGCTGTCCGCGTAGCCGACACCTGACGAGTCTGTCGACGACGCCTGTCCCCGGCATCTCCTGAAATGCCGTCCCGGGGTGGACATGACACGTCGGGAGATGCAACGGCCGCCCCGCCCTCGGCAGAATTCCCGGTGCGAGGCGACTATCTGTGCGTCCATTCTCGCCGCGCGTCAACCTATCCGCGGAAAGCGCGCACCACAGGCCGGAATCCATTCAGAACGGGTATTCGGGTACGCCGTTTCGTGAATTGAAGAGGAGCGAGGAATTGACCGAGCACACAGAGCCCGAAGACGCGATCGCCATTATCGGCATGAGCTGCCGGTTCGCGCCGGACCTCGATTCGCTGGAAAAGTTCTGGGAGTTTCTCAAGACCGGCCGCAGCACGGTGAGCGCCATGCCGGAGAAACGCTGGCGCCCGTATGCGGAGAGCAGCCCCAGGGCGACCGCGATCATGCGGAACACCACCCTGCTCGGCTCGTTCCTCGACGACATCGAGGGCTTCGACGCGGACTTCTTCGG
The DNA here is from genome assembly GCF_040689395.1 of Dactylosporangium sp. NPDC051484. Classification (NCBI taxonomy): domain Bacteria; kingdom Bacillati; phylum Actinomycetota; class Actinomycetes; order Micromonosporales; family Micromonosporaceae; genus Dactylosporangium; species Dactylosporangium sp. NPDC051484. Next base: position 277,574 of record NZ_JBFAZX010000007.1, read on the forward strand.
CATCTCGCCCCGGGAAGCGGACTTCCTGGACCCGCAGCAGCGGTTCATGCTCGAACTCACCTGGGAGGCGCTGGCGGACGCCGGCATGGCACCGTTGTCGCTGCGCGGCACGGACGTGGGCGTGTTCGTCGCCGCGAACTCCAACGACTACGGCCGCCGGCTGCTGGAGGACATCCCGCTCACCGGCGCGTACGCCGTCAACGGCACGACCTACTACGGCATCGCCAACCGGGTCTCGTACTTCCTGGACCTGCACGGCCCCAGCCTGGCCGTGGACACCGCGTGTGCCGGTTCGCTGACCGCGGTGCATCTGGCCGCGCAGAGCCTGCGCGACGGCGAGACGCCGCTGGCCGTCGTCGGCGGCCTCAACATCATGGCGACCCCCGCGCTGAACGTCGCGTTGGAGGGCAGCGGCGCGTTGGCCCCGGACGGCAGGAGCAAGGCGTTCGACGGCGACGCCGACGGTTACGGCCGCGGCGAGGGCGCGGGTGTCCTGGTGCTCAAGCGCCTCGCCGACGCGCGCCGCGACGGTGACCCGGTACAGGCGGTCATCCTCGGCAGCGGCGTGTTCCAGGACGGCCGTTCCGAGGGCATGATGGCGCCCAACGCCGACGCGCAGGAGCACATGCTGCGCCGGGTGTACGAACGGGTCGGCATCGCACCGTCCTCGGTGGACTACGTCGAGGCGCACGGCACCGGCACCCCCACCGGGGACGGCAAGGAGATCGAGGCGCTCGCCAAGGTCTTCGGGCCCGGCCGCAGTGCCTCGAACCCCTGCCTGGTCGGCTCGGTGAAGCCGAACATCGGCCACGTCGAGGGCGGTTCGGGCATCGCCGGCGTGATCAAGACCGTGCTGGCCATGCGGCACCGGCTGCTGCCGCCGAGCCTGCACGCCACACCCACTCCGGAGGTCGACTGGGACCGATCGGGACTGCGCCTCGTCGCGAAGCGCACCCCGTGGAAGGTCGGCGAGCGGCCCCGTCGGGCCGGCGTGTCCAGCTACGGCGTCGGCGGCACCATCGCCCACCTCATCCTCCAGGAGGGCCCGGCGCTGGACGCCCCGGCCACCGAGGCCGGCAGCGCCCGGCCGAAGGTGTACCCGCTGTCGGCCATGTCCGAGGCGGGGCTGCGTGCGCTGAGCGCGTCGGTCACGGACTGGCTGATCGAGAATCCGGACGCTTCGCTGCCGTCGCTCGGCCACACGTTGACCCACCGGCGCTCACACCTGGCCCAGCGCGCGGCCGTGGTGGCGGGCTCCGCCGAGGAACTCACGCAGCGGCTGCGTGACCTGGCCGAGGGCGTGATCGCGCCCGGCACCGGCTGGGCCCGGTGCGCCCCCGGCCAGCAGAACGGTGTGGTCTGGGTCTTCTCCGGCCATGGCGCGCAGTGGTCCGGCATGGGCCGGCAACTGCTCGCCGAGGATCCGGTCTTCGCCGCCGCGATCGACGACCTGGCCGACGTGTTCCGCGCCGAGCTCGGCTGGACACCGCGCGAGGCCCTGGTGGCCGGTGGCCCGTGGAGCGCCGCGCACATCCAGGCCCTGACCGTCGCGATGCAGCTCGGTCTCGTCGCGGTCTGGCGCAGTCGCGGCCTGCGTCCGGGCGCGGCGATCGGCCACTCCGTCGGGGAGATCGCCGCCGCGGTGGCCGCCGGATCGCTGGACCCGCACGACGCGGTGCGCTTCGCCTGCCGTCGCGCGGCCGCGCTGCAGCGCCTGGAGGGCCTCGGCCGGATGGCGATGGCGAGCGTTCCGTTCGAGCAGGCCCGGCAGATGCTGGACGGCCGCGACGACATCGAGGCCGCGATCTCCGCCAGCCCGCACTCCACGGTGATCTCCGGGGACGGCCCGGCGATCGAGGCGCTCCTGCCACAGTGGAATGCGGCCGGTATCCAGACGCGATGGATCAACTCGGACATCGCGTTCCACAGCCGGCACGTGGACACCGTGCTCGAGGAGGTCGAGACCGCCGCCCGGGAGCTGGTCGCCCGGCCGCCCGTGGTGCCGCTGTACAGCACCGCCCTGAGTGACCCCCGCGCCGGCGACACTCGCGACAGCGCGTACTGGGCGACGAACCTGCGCCAGCCGGTCCGCTTCGCCGAGGCGATCGAGGCCGCGCTCGAGGACGGTCACCGGCTCTTCGTCGAGGTGTCCGCCCATCCCGTGGTGACGCACTCGATCAGCGAGACCGTGCACCACCTCGGCATCGAGGACGCCACGGTGACCGGCACGCTGGTCCGCAACGCCGACGAGGTGCGCACCCTGCTGGGTAACCTGGCCAAGTTGCACTGCAACGGCGCGGCGGTCGACTGGTCCTGCGACCACCCCGGCGGCGAGCTGCTCGCGGTGCCGGCCGTCGCCTGGCAGCACCGGCCGTACTGGATCTTCCCGGACGCCGGCTCGGACGCCGGTCTCGGCGGCGGCCACGACCCGTCCCGGCACAGCCTGCTCGGCGGGCGGATGACCGTCAGCGGCGCACCGTCACGGCAGGTCTGGCAGACCTACCTCGACGTGGCCAGCCGGCCGTACCCCCTCTACCACGGGCTGGTCGGCGTCGAGGTGACCCCGGCCGCCTCGATCATCAACACGTTCGCGGAGGCGGCCGCCGACGCCAGTTCGGCATCGCTTTCCGACATCGTGCTGCGCACCCCGCTCGCGGTCGAGCCGCCCCGGGTGGTGCAGATCGTCCGCGAGGGTCTGTCGCTGTCGCTGGCCACCCAGATCGCGAGCGAGTCCACTCCGGACGGTGACGACGAGTGGCTCACACACACCACGGCGACCGTCGATGTGGGGGCGGCGCCGCCGTCCGGGTGGATCGACGCCGACGCGCTGCGCGCCCGGCTGGCAGAGGGATCCCCGGCCCGGGTCGGGGAGATGTTCGAGCGCATGGGCGTCGGCGGGTACGCCTTCCCGTGGGAGATGGTCGAGCTGCGCCGCGATGACCAGGAGCAGTTCGCCGTCCTGGACATCGTCCCGCCGCCCGCGACCGAGGCGACCAGCTGGGCCCACGTCATCGACGGAGCGTTGACCATCAGCGCGGTCGTGGTCGCGCCCGGCGACGCCACCACCCTGTGGATGTCGAAGTCGATCGAACGGGTCGCCTTCCGCGGCAGGCCGCCGGCCCGCGTCATGGTGCACAGCCGGCGTTCGCCACGCTCGCCGCTGGACACCGTGGACGTGTGGGTCTCCGGTATGGACGGCGACGTCCTCTGCGTCTGCGCGGGCCTGCGGTTCGCGGCGGTCGAGCACCTCGGCTCAGCGGTCCTGCCTCGCGAACTCGTCCACGAGATCGCCTGGCGGCCGTTGCCGGCCGGCGAACGCAGCGGCACCGCCGACCTGAGCCAGGTGGTCTTCGTCGGCGACGCGGCGGTGGCCGGTGCGCTGGCGCAGCGCTTCGAGGCCGCCGGGGTCCCCTGCGCCCACGTCGCGGACGAGCCGGACGCCGCGGACGGTCAGATCGGCCTGGGCCTGGATCTGCTCAGGCGGGCCGGGGCGATCGTGGTCGTGCCGTCACTCACCCGGCCGGGTGAGACCGTCGAACGATCCGCGGAGCGGGCGGCGTGGTTGCTCGTGCGGACCGTCCAACGCCTGATCGAGATCCGCGCCGACGCGGCCAGCGAGGTCGCGCCGCAGCGGATCTGGTCGCTGACCCGCGGCGTGCGCGACGCGCGGGACGAACGCTCCGTGGCGCACGGCCCCGTGTGGGGCGCGTCCAGGATCGTCGCGGGGGAGCACCCCGAACTCTGGGGTGGCGCGGTCGACCTGCCCGGCGTCGGCGACGTGGACGACGAGACGAGCGCCCAGCTGCTGAGCGTGCTGCGCGAGGCGGCCGGCAAGGAGGACGTCATCTCACTGGCCCCCGGCGGCGTCGAGGTCGCCCGGCTGACCCAGATCGAGCGCAGCGCCGACGGCAACCCGTTGCAGTGTTCGCCGGCCGGGACCGTGCTGATCACCGGCGGGCTCGGCTCGCTCGGCCTGGAGGTGGCCCGCTGGCTGGTCGATCACGGTGCGCGCCGGCTGCTGCTGACCAGCCGCCGCGGCCTGCCGCCCCGTTCGGAGTGGGGCAGCGTCAGCGAGCCCAGCGTCCTGCGGCAGATCGAGGGTGTCCTGGCCCTGGAGGCGCTGGGCGTGACCGTGGTGGCGCTGGCGCTGGACATCACCGACGCCGCCGAGGTCGCCCGCAAGCTCGCGCCCGGCGCGCTCGGCCTGCCCGCGATCCGGGGCATCGTCCACGCCGCCGGGGTGGTCAACGACGACCTGGTGGACAAGGTGCAGCTGGCCGGGCTGCGCGACGTCATGGCGCCGAAGGCCGCCGGAGCGATGGTGCTGCACCGCCTCTTCCCGCCCGGTGAGCTGGAGTTCTTCGTGATGTTCTCCTCCAGTGGCCAGTTCGCCCGGCTCTCCGGGCAGACCAGCTACGCGGCGGCGAACTCGTTCATGGACGCGCTGGCCGCGCACCGCAACTCCGGTGGCCACGTCGAGACCCGCAGCATGGGCTGGACGGCCTGGCGTGGCCTCGGTCTGGCATCGGGCATCGCCAGCACCATGCTGGAGGCCAACTCCCGCGGGCTGGACGCCGTCTCGGTGGCTGAGGCGTTGCGGGCCTGGTCGTTCGGCGACCGGTTCCAGGCGAGCTACCAGGCGGTCCTGCGGGTCCTGCCGACCCCGCCGAATGCGCCGCGGCTGCCGATGTTCCGGGAACTGACCGCCACCGACGACACGCATACCGCCGCCGGCCCGGGATTCAGCGTCGACTTCGAGGCCCTGTCCGACGAGGACATCCGGCAGCGGGTCAGCGCCGACGTCCGCGAGCAGGTGGCGGCCGAGCTCAATCTCGACCCTGTGGACGTCGAGCCCAAGCGACCGCTGGTCGAGCTCGGTGTCGACTCGGTGATGACGGTCGCGCTGCGGATCCGGCTGCAGCGCCGCTACGGCCTGGACCTGCCGCCCACGATCCTATGGGCGAAGCCGACCGTCGCCGCCCTGTCCGAGCACGTCATCGACAACCTGAGCCCCTGAGCCGCACCGGCTGCCGGCGGACCGAACCAACCGCGTACCGAATAACGAGAGGATGCAGACAATGGCCAGCACCGAACGGACCGACTCCCTGACCGACTCCGACAAAGCCGCCGTCGCCGGGCTCACCCAGCGGATGGTGGCGGCCTGGTCCGGCCACGACGCGGATGCCTTCGCCGACCTGTTCGTCGAGGACGGCACCATGATCCTGCCGGGCGTCTTCCGCGCCGGCCGCGAGGAGATCCGGGCGTTCATGGCCGCCGCCTTCCAGGCCGAGTACAAGGGCAGCCAGGTCACCGGGCAGCCGCTGCACCTGCGGTTCCTGGGTCCGGACGTGGCCGTGCTGCTGACCGAGGGTGGGGTGCTGGCGCCGGGCGACACTGAGGTGACCAGCGCCCGCGCGATCCGGGCGACCTGGCTCGCCACGAAGCGTGACGGGCAGTGGCGCCTGGCCGGTTACCAGAACAGCCCGCGCAACTGACATCTGGCGGGTCACCTGCGGCGTGAACGTCGCCGGTCGACGCCGCCAGGCGGGTCCGCAGTGGCCGCAGCTCCGGTGCACCGCCCGGAGCTGCGGCTTTGCGCGTCCCGCGAGCGGGATGGAACCCGTGCGCTGGTGATGTCGAAATCCATCCGGCGACTCCGACTACCTATTGAGGTATCGCGTCAGCACCTGGACCCGAGGGGAATTCATGAGCACGGTGAATGACAGTGAGAAGTCCTCGCAGAACGGCTCGCCGCGCGAGCCAGCGGGGGCGGATCCACGGCGTTGGCGGGCGCTTGCGCTGCTGGGCGTGCTGCAGTTCATGCTGGTGCTTGACATCACCATCGTGAATGTGGCACTACCGAAGATCGAGACCAGTCTCGGTTTCTCCCAGGCGGGCCTTGCCTGGGTGGTCAGCGGCTACGTATTGATGGCGGGCGGCTTCCTGCTGCTCGGTGGCCGGCTGGCAGACGTGTTCGGCCGCCGCCGGATGCTGCTCATCGGGACGGCCCTGTTCATGGTGGCGTCGGCCGTGTGTGGCGCCGCCCAGAGCCCCGGGATGCTGATCGGCGGCCGCTTCGCGCAGGGCCTGGGCGAGGCGTTCGCCGCGCCGGCGGCACTGGGGCTGATCGCGTTGCTGTTCACCGACGCGAAGGAGCGGACCAAGGCCCTGGGGATCTGGGGTGGCCTGACCGGCATCGGCGGGATCACCGGCTACATCATCTCCGGGCTGTTCACCACGTACCTGTCCTGGCGCGGGATCTTCTACATCAACGTGCCCGTGGCGCTGGTGCTGCTGTTCGTCGTGCCCCGGCTGGTCGCGGAGAACCGGATGGTCCGGGAGACCCGCCGCCTCGACTTCACCGGCGCGCTGGTCGCCACCGCCGGCCTGGTCGGCGTGGTGTACGGGCTGCTGGAGGCCGCCTCGCGGCCCTGGGGCTCCAGCAGCGTGCTGCTGCCCCTGATCGGCGGCGTCGTCCTGCTGGCGGTGACGCTGCTCATCGAGATGCGCTCGTCGGAGCCGCTCATCCCGCTGCAGTTCTTCGCCAACCGGACCCGGACGGTCGCCAACGCCACCGCCGTGTTGTTCATGGCGGCGTTCATCCCGTACTCCTTCCTGCTGACCCTCTTCGAGCAGCAGGTGCTGGGCTACTCCCCGCTGCAGAGCGGCCTGTCGTACCTGCCGCTGGGGATCGCCATCGGCATGGGCATCGGGATGAGCACCGGGCTCACCCCCAAGGTTGGCGTCAAGGCGATCAGCGCCGTCAGCTTCATCATGGGCGGCGTCGGTCTCCTGCTGACCAGCATGATCACGAAGGACAGCTCGTACCTCGGCGGGTTGCTGCCCGGGATGATCATCCTCGGCTTCTTCGCCGGCGCGACCATGCCCGCCATGACCAACGCCGCGCTGCACAACGTCACCGGCCAGGACTCCGGCCTGGCGTCGGGCGTGCAGACCACCGCGCAGCAGATCGGCAGCGCGCTCGGCCTCGCCACCCTGGTCACGCTGGCGGTCCGCGTCGCGGGCGACAAGCTGCAGTCCGGCGCCGCCCCGGCGGCCGCGTTCACCGACGGCTACGTGCTGTCGTTCCGGATCGGCGCGGTGCTGCTCGTGGTCGCGGGTGTCCTGGTGGCCCTGCTGCTCGAGCGGGGCGTCGCCACGTCGCCGCAGCCGGAGGCGGACGTCGCCCCCGTTCCCGTGAACAGTTGAGACGTGAACAGTCCAGAGAGGACGGTGTTGTCGTGAGCAAGGCCTTCGTCGTTCGGTACGAGATGCGACCGGACAGCGCGGACGAGAACCAGCGGCTCATCGAGAACGTCTTCGCCGAGCTCGCGCAGAAGCAGCCGGACGGCATCCGGTACGCGTCCTTCCGGCTTGACGACGGCGTGACCTTCGTCCATGTCGGGATCTCCTCCGACGACAGCAACGCGTTGGGCGAGACGGCCGCCTTCCAGGAGTTCCAGAAGGCCTTCGGCGAGCGGGCCGCCACCAAACCGGTGGCCAGCGGCGCCCAGGTGGTGGGGTCGTACGGCTTCGACCGATAGCCGCGCACCCCGCTCGTGAACGCGTTCCGCACGACGGGCAGGCGCCGCCGACGCTGACTTCAGCAGCGCCGGCGGCGCCTGTTCACCGGCGTTCCCGGCACAAAAGAATGTCCGTGCACCGCCGGTGAGCGATGCACGGACACCCATTTGAGCGGCTTTCAGGAGGTGAAGAAGTCCTTGACCAGGGGAGCGGCCTTGCGTTGGTCGGGCACGTGGCCTTCGCCTTCGAGGAACAGCAGCGAGGCGTCCGGGATCTCCTCGGAAAGGGTCACCATGGCATCGCGGATGGAGACCGCCGTGTCCGCGCCGCAGAGCAGGAAGGTCGGCACCGTGATCTGTGGCAGAAGGTCGAAGGGAATGGCGCTGTGCTGCTCGTCGATGATCGAGTCGTAAAGCATCGACGGCGCGTTGGCCTCGAAGCCCTTCCACGCCGGGTGCCGCTTGAAGTTGTCCAGCGTCTCGGGGGTGAGGAAGCCGACGACCTCCATCCCGAAGAGCGTGACCGCCTCCTCCCGGCGGTCCTCGGCGAGCAGCTGCTTCAACCGCGTCATCTGCTCGGGCGTGATCTTCGGGTAGCAGTACGGCGGCTCGTACATGGCGAGCTTCGCCATCGGCACTCCGCCGGCGGCGGCGTGCACGGCGATGATCCCGCCGGTGCAGTTGGCGAACACGTGCCCCGGCTCGCCGGCCAGTTCGGTCACCGCGGCCAGGTCCTCGACCTCACGCTGGATCGTGTACTGGTCGGGGTCGCCGTAGCCGCTGTCGCCGCGACCGCGGCGGTCGTAGTTGTACACCGTGAAACGGTCGGAGAGCATCTGGGCGAAGGCGCCGAACATGAAGCGGTCGTTGAGGCCTCCGCCGATCACCATGGCGGCCGGGCCGCTGCCGGAGATCTCGACGGCGATCGAGGTGCCGTCCGCCGAGGTGACGAATTCCAAGCGGCCGCCGGCCGGTGCGTCGTAGTCGTCGTCGAGGTAGGTGTCCAGCCCTTCGGGGGCGACCCCGATGTCGGCTTGCCTTGTTGTATCTTCCATGCGTGGCCTCCTGGATGTGGTGAGCCGGATCGCATTGTCACGCTAACTTCGGCATCGCAGTCCGTGCATCTCCGTGATTGCGGAACTGCCGCGTAAAACTCCGGCCGTCATCCATTTCTGACCGGCCCGAGTCGTCTATTCTGACTCTCGTCGAAATCCACTCACATGAAGGAGAACGCGCACCATGACGACCCCGTCGAGCGGACCGCGAATCAGTTTCCCGGCCATCGAGAAGAAGTACGGAAAGTCGATCGATGAATGGATGACGATCATCTCGTCGTCACCGCTGACCAAGCATTCCGAACTCGTCAACTGGCTGAAGACGGAGCACGGCGTCGGGCACGGGCACGCCACGGCGCTGGTCCACAAGCAGAAGGAACAGTAGGCCTGCGGCGCTCCGGCCGCCGGCGATCACGTCGTCGGCGGCCGGCAGGCGGTGACGACCGGCTTGTAGTTGTCGTGATGGCGCAGCCACGGGCGGCCGGGGGAGTCCTGGCGGCCCAGCGGGGTGAGGTCCAGGTAGTTGTAGGTGCCCTGGAGGAGCTCCATGTTGTCCCCGTAGGCGGAGTAGGTGTGCAGCACGTCGTCGCCCTCCCGCAGGAAGACGCTGACCCCGCCCTGCTCGCCCTGGGTGTAGAAGGGCTCGCCGTCGCGTTCGAGCGTGGCCTTGTCGCGGAAGTCGTATTGGACCGGGGCGACGTCCTCGTCGAGCGTGACGTGGAAGTCGTAGTTGAACGAGCTGCCGTAGGAGGAGTACCACGGCAGGATCCAGCCCATCCGCCGCTGGAACGGCTCGATCTTCGCCCGCGGAGCGCGGGAGACGAGCGCGATCGTGGTGTCCCGGGAGTGCAGGTGTGCCGGGTGCCCGATGTTGTCGGTGAGGAACGAGCAGTGCTTGCAGCCCTGGTCCCACGCGGGGTCGAACATGAAGTGGTAGATGATCAGCTGACGGCGTCCCTCGAAGAGGTCCACCAGGCGGGCGCTGCCGCCGGGCCCCTCGAAGACGTAGTCCTTCTCGACCAGGACGGCTGGCAGCGCGCGGCGAGCGGCGGAGACGGCGTCGCGCGCCCGCAGGAGCGCTATCTCCTGGGTTCGCAGTTCCTGGCGAGCGGTCAACCATTGGTCGGACGTGACCACCTGCGGGCTCATCGATACACTCCTCGGGCGCCGGCGCCCCGGTTGGCGCCTCTATCAGGTAGTCGGAGCCGACGCCCGGATTCCGACATCCGCCGGCCAACGCGACGGCCCCGGCCGTGCCGGACAGTGCCGGGACGGCCGGGGCCGGTGGTGTGCTCGGCGGCGCGACTACACGAAGAAGGTGTTGGGCTCCAGGCCGCACAGGACCCGCCCGTACAGCTCGAGGTTGTTGGCGGGCAGGTTCAGCGCGTGCAGGGTGATGGCCTGCACGTCGCGCTGGATCCGCTGGATCGGCACCGAGCTGTGGATGGACGAGCCGCCGCTGGCCATGGCCAGGGTGGTCACGGCCTCGTGGGCCAGCTGGCAGACCCGGCCGACCGAGACCCGGGCGTACGCGCGTTCGCGCATCGTCCACGGCTCGCCGGCGATCCCCTTCCTGTCGACCATCTCGGCGATGCGGCGGGCGTGGTACTCCGCCTCGTCCGTCTTCAGCGCGGCCTCGGCCACCTGCAGGTGGGTGATCGGTGCCTCGAGCTGGCTGGTGTAGTTGGTGTTGGTGATGGCACGCCCGGGCAGCCAGTCGAGGAAGGCCTCCTGGGCGGCCCGGGACAGACCGACGAGCTTGCCGACCGTGGCCGCGGAGATCGGCCCGGCCATCGGGCCACGGTAGATCGGGTTGTCCGCGTTGAGCTTCGACGCGTACTGCTCCTGCATCATCGCGGCGATGGGCAGGTAGCGCTCGGCCGGGACGAACACGTCTTCGGCCACCGCGGAGACGCTGCCGGTGCCGCGCAGCCCGGAGACGTCCCAGTCGTCCAGGAGCGTCAGGTCACCGATCGGCACCACGGCCATGATGGGTTCGGCGCCACCGTCGGCGGTCGGCAGGATCGCCGAGAGCAGCTTCCACTGGCTGTGCGAGGCGCCGCTGTTGAAGGCCCATTTGCCGGAGATGACGACCCCGCCGTCCTTGGGCGTCGCCATGCCGGTCGGGGCCAGGGTGCCGCAGATGCGCACGTCGGGGTTGGCGAAGACCTCGTCCTGCACCTCGTCCGGGAAGTGGGCGACGTTCCAGGACATGATCCACCAGGCGGCCACGTTGAACGCGGCCGAACCGTCGCCGCGGCCGAGCTCGATGCCGACGTCGACGAGGGTGGCCGCGTCGCACTCGTAACCGCCGTAGCGGGCCGGCACCCGCATCCGGAAGATCCCGGCCTCGGTCATCGCCTCCACGCTCTCGTCGGCGAGCCGCCGGTTACGCTCGGACCACAGAGCGTTGCCGCGTAGCACCGGCACCAGCTCGGCTGCGCGCCGCAGCAGGCCGGCCCGGTCCGGTTCCTGGATGGTCTTCACGAACTCCTCCTTCGACGACGGCTCTACGCCCACCGCCCGACGATGTCAGCCGGAGCACCGGCCGTGCATCTCTGGAGTTGCGATCACTGCTCGCGGTCGCCCCGAACCAGCCGCTGGGCCCTGGCCTCCAGGTAGCGCCGCTCGGGCAGACTCGTCGTGCGGCGGCCGGCGACCTCGTACGCCTCGTACGCGGCGGCGACCTCGCCGGCCATCTCCAGCAGGTGGGCGCGCACGGCGTAGAGGCGGTGCCCGTTGGCCATCCGCTCGTCGGCGTCCAGGGTGGCGAGCAGCTCGAGGCCGGCCTGCGGGCCGCGCACCATGGCCAGCGCGATCGACTGGTTGAGGCGCACCACGGGATTGGGCCAGGCCTGGTCCAGCAGCTGGTACAGCACCAGGATCTGGGGCCAGTCGGTGTCCTCGGCGCGTGGCGCCTCGTCGTGCACCGCGGCGATCGCCGCCTGCAGCTGGTACGGCCCGAGGACCGCCCGGGCCAGCGTACGGGTGATCAACGCGCATCCCTCGTCGATCTGCTCCCGGTTCCACCGGGTCCGGTCCTGCTCGGCGAGGGGGATGAGGACGCCGTCGGGCCCGGTCCGTGCCGGTCGGCGCGCCTCGGTGAGCAGCATGAGCGCGAGCAGCCCGGCCACTTCGCCGTCGGTGGGCAGCAGGCGGTGCACCTCCCGGGTGAGCCGGATGGCCTCGCCGGTCAGGCTCGTGCGCTGCAGATCCGGGCCCGACGTGCTCGTGTAGCCCTCGTTGAAGATCAGGTAGAGCACGTGCAGGACGGTCCGCATCCGTTCGGTCGGGTCGGGCGGCATGGCGAAGGTCGCGCCGGTGGCCTTGAGCCGTTGCTTGGCCCGGCTGATCCGCTGGCTCATCGTCGCCTCGCTGACCAGGAACGCGCTGGCGATCTGCTCGGTGGTCAGCCCGCCGACGGCGCGTAGCGTCAGCGCCATCCGCGATGACGGGCTCAGCTCGGGATGGCAGCACAGCAGCAACAGCGTGAGCGTGTCGTCGCCCTCGGGCCGGAGGTCCTCGGGTGCCGGTGAGAGCAGCTCGTCGGTCGGGACGAGCGCGGCGACGACGGCCTCACGCTGGTGGCGGGCCGCCTCGCTGCGGCGGGCGTCGATCAGCCGCCGGGCGCCGACCGTGATCAACCAGGCCGACGGGTTGTCGGGGATGCCCTGCTTCGGCCACTGCATCGCGGCGGCGAGCAGTGCGTCCTGAACGGCGTCCTCGCACGCGTCGATGGATCCGTAGCGACGGACGAGGACGCCCAGCACGCTGGGCGTCAACGACCGCAACAGATCCTCCAATGATCACATCTCCATCTCGGAGCGATCCACCACCGGCCGGATCTCCACCCCGCCGTAGCGCGCGTCCGGGAAGCGGGCCGCGATCTCGGCCGCCCGCTCGGGTGTCGCGCAGTCCACGACGAAGTAGCCGGCCATCTGTTCCTTCGCGTCCGCGAACGGGCCGTCCGTCACCGCGGGTGCCCCGTCGCGGAAGCGGATGGTCCGGCTCTTGACCGGATCGCCCAGGGCCGCCGTGTCGATCAGCTCGCCGGACTGCGCGATCTCCGTCATCAGCACGCGGAACTCATCCAGCTGAGCAGCTCGTTCCGCCGGGGTCAGCTGCGCGTGCTGATGCAGGAACATCGGATGCACCCAGGTCGCCGGATTGCTGTAGATCATGATCACATACTTCAAGGTCACCCTCGGCATTCCGGCGCGAACGCGCCACGTACCACACGATAGCGACGATACGCGGGGGTGTGGACACCGACGCGCAGGTCCTGGGGTGACCGCGGTGCCGGGTGGTGCGGCCGGGTGGCTAGCGCGGCTCGTCCGGTCGGAACCCGGTGTCCCGGGCGGCCCGGATGAACTGTTCGACGTCCTGTTGGGTGAGTCCCGGCAGGAACGAGACCAGCCTGCTGAGCGGGGTCGCGGCCGGCATCGGCGGGAGGTCGGCGCCGTTCAGCCCGAGCGCCCCGGCGAACCCGGCGGCGGTGATGGCGGCGCGCAGCCGCTCCCCGTGCACACTGCCGAACCACTCGCCGAGCGTCGAGTTCGCGGTGAGCTCGTCCCGGTCGAACGTCCCGGCGAGGTGCACCTGCGTGCGCAGCCGGATGTCGCGGGAGGAGGCACCGATCTGGATCTCGACGGCGCCCTCGTCGACCGTCCAGCGGCGCCGGCCGGGAGACCAGTAGGCGAAGTCCCGCTCGTCGAGGGTGAGGGTCACGGTTTCGCGGGCGCCCGATGCGAGCGTGACCTTGGCGAAGGCCTTGAGCTCGTGGACCGGCCGGTCGATGCCGGGTTCGATGGGCCGCAGGTAGAGCTGGGCGATCTCCGCTCCGGCTCGCGGTCCGGTGTTGGTGACCGTGAAGGTGACCTGGAAGCTGTTGGCACCCGTCAGGTGGCACCGCAGCCCGTCGTACGCGAAGCTCGTGTAGCTCAGGCCGTGGCCGAACGGATACGCCACCGGGAGGTCGAGGGTGTCGTAGTAGCGGTATCCCACGTAGATGCCCTCGCCGTAGCGCACATGCCCGTCACCGCCCGGGAAGTGCAGGTAGGACGGGGTGTCGCGCAGGCGCACCGGCAAGGACTCGGCGAGCTTGCCGGACGGGTTCGCCACGCCGAACAGCAGCTGGGCGAGCGCCGTACCGCCCGCCTGGCCGAGGAGCCAGCCCTCGAGGATGGCGGCCGCGCCGTCCTGCCATGGTGCCACCGTGACGGCGGAGCCGTTCGACAGCACCACCACGAGCCGGCTGCTCACCTCGGTGAGCGCGTCGAGCAGGGCCAGCTGGTCCGCGGGCAGGTCGAGGTCCGTCCGGTCAAGGCCCTCGCTTTCGGCGTGCTCGGGCAGTCCGAGGAAGACCAGCACGGTGCCGGCCCGCCCTGCCAGCTCCGTCGCCTCCGCTACCAGGCTCGGGTCCGGGCGGCCGTCGAGGGTGAAGCCGGGTGCGAAGGCGACGCGGCCTGGATCGCTCACCATGGCACGGATCGAGCTCAGGGCGTCGTCCACCCGGGTGGCCAGGACGTGGGAGCTGCCGCCACCCTGGTAGCGCGGGCTGCGCGCGAACTCGCCGATGACGGCGAGCGTGCCGGGAGCGTCGGCGGCCAGCGGCAGGATGGCGTCGTCGTTCTTGAGCAGGACAGCGGACTCAAGTGCCGCCGCGTGCGCCAGCTCGTGCTGGGCGTCGAGGTCGACGGCGGTGTCCGCGGGCTGACGTGCGGCCAGTGCCAGCACCCGGGCGACCGCGGCGTCCAGTGTGGACTCGGGAAGCTCGCCGCGGGCCACGGCGGTGCCGACTTCGACGTCGCCGCCGGTGCGCGGGGGCATTTCCAGGTCCAGGCCGGCGGCCAGCGCCGCGACCCGGTCCACGACCGCCCCCCAGTCGCTGACGACCAGGCCCTCGAAGCCCCACTCGCCGCGGAGCACCTCGGTGAGCAGCCAGTGGTGCTCGCTGCAGTACACGCCGTTGATCTTGTTGTAGGCGGCCATCACGGTCGCCGGCTGCTCAGTCCTGACGATGTACTCGAAGGCCGGCAGGTAGATCTCGCGAAGGGTGCGCTCGTCGACGTCGGCGCTCACCCGCATCCGGTCGGTCTCCTGGTTGTTCACGGCGAAGTGCTTGACCGAGGCGCCGACACCGACGGACTGCAGCCCGCGGACGAACGCCGCACCCAACCTCGCGGCCAGCAGCGGATCCTCGGAAAGATACTCGAAGTTGCGCCCGCCCAGCGGGGACCGCTTGATGTTCACGCCCGGCCCGAGCACGACGGAGACCCCCTCGGCCGCCGCCTCGCGCCCGATCGCCCGGCCGACCTGTTCCACCAGCCGCGTGTTCCAGCACGAGGCCAGACCCGCGGCCGGTGGGAAGCAGGTGGCCGGCGTGCTGACGCTCAGGGCCAGCGCGTCCTCGCCTGTGGCGGTCTGTTTGCGCAGACCGTGCGGGCCGTCGGAGACCATCACCGCGGCGATGCCGGCAGCGGGGATCGCCTGGGTGTGCCAGGCGTCGCCGCCGGAGGTCAGCGACGCCTTCTGGGCCAGGGTCAAGTCCTGCGCGGACCCGGCGCCAGCGCCGGCCGCCTCGGTTGCCATGGTCATCTGATTCCTTCCGTGGATACCCCGGCCTACAAGCCGGGCAGGAAACGTGCGGACGCGGACGCGGCACGCGACATCCTGGCCGCCGGGCTGGCGGTGACAGCCTGTGGAGCTGGGGTCAGACCTCAACGCTGCTCAAGGCCGACGCCGGCGCGCGGGCCGGCCCCGGCCGACGGAGGGCGGCCGGGAGCAGTGACCGCGGCCGCCCTCCAGGGTCACATCTCCATGCCGGACAGGTCCATCACCGGCCGGATCTCCACGCCCCCGTGGCGCGCGTCGGGGAAGCGGGTGGCGATCTCCTCGGCCCGCTCCGGCGTGTCGCACTCGACCAGGAAGAAGCCGGCCATCTGCTCCTTGGCGTCGGCGAAGGGACCGTCGGTGGCCGCCGGCACCCCGTCGCGGAACCGGATGATCCGGCTGGTGAGCGGGTCGGCCAGCGCCGCCGATTCGATGAGCTCGCCCGATTCCGCGATCTCCTTCATCAGCGCCCCGAACTCGTCGAGCTGCGCGGCCCGCTCCTCGGGTGCCAGCGGCTCGTGCTGGTGCAGGAACATCGGGTGCACCCAGGTGGCCGGGTTGCTGTAAATCATGATCACGTATCGCACGACGCATCCTCCGTGTCCGGCGCCGCCACGGCGCCTCTCAAGGAAGTCGGAGCGATGGACCCGGTTTCGACGTACGCGCGCCCGCCGGATCCAAAACGGCAGAGCACTTTCGGCGATGCGACCCGAGCGGCCCATCTCCAACGATGGACTGACCATTCGTCCGTCGCCGGAGGAACACATCATGCAGCAGGACATCGGCCGGCCGGAGGTATCGGTCGTCATCCCCACCTACAACCGCGCGCCGTTGCTGCGCCGGATGCTCGAACAGCTGACCCGGCAGGACGTGCCGCTCGACAGCTTCGAGGTGATCGTGTCCGACGACGGTTCCTCGGACGACACCCGGGACGTCGTCGAGGCGTTCGCCGGCCGGCTGCGGATCGGCTACCACTTCCAGCAGGACCAGGGGATGCGGGTCGGCCTGGCACGCAACGAGGGTGCCCGGCTGGCCACCGCCCCGGTGCTGGTCTTCCTCGACTCGGGATGCATGGTCGGGCCGGACTTCGTGCGTCAGCACCTCGTCGCGCACGCCGACCCGGCGGCTCGTCGCGCGGTCATTGGGTACGCCTGGGGTTACAACCCGATGGAGGACCCGGTGCCCGGCCTGGCCGAGGCGTTGGATCAGATGCCCCCGGAGCAGGTGCTGGCGCGGTTCAAGGACCAGCCGGCCATGCGCGACGTCCGCCACCCGGCCCTGGAGGCGTACGACTTCGAACTCGCCCGCATGCCGCTGGCCTGGCGGGCGTTCTTCACCAACAACTGCTCGGTACGCACCGACGAGTTCTGGGCGGTGGACGGCTTCGACGAGTCCTACGTGCTGTGGGGCGCGGAGGATCTCGACCTCGGCCTGCGTCTGGAGCGCAACGGCCTGACCCCGTACGTCGTCCGGGACGCCTGGATCATCGAGTGGCCGCACGAGCGGGTGATGACCGAGCGGTGGCAGGAGCTGATCGGCAACATGGGCCGCTTCCTGGCCAAGTACCCGGAGCCGGCGATCGAGCTGGGCTGCCTGGTGGCGGAGCGCGCCGAGTACTGGCGCTGGGAGCAGGAGTGGCTGGACCTGCTGGAGTGGACCCGCAAGTCGCATGACATCGACGTCGCCGAGGAGGTCGCGGCCGCACTGCGGCGGACCGGGTCGGGGCAACGCGTCGCGATCATCGGCTGTGGTGCCGTCCTGCCGTCCGGGGCGGAGCAGGCCCACGTCGCCGACTTCGACCGGGAACTGCTCGACCAGGCGACGCGGGGCGCGACGGTCACCGGCCACCACGCGATCGGCATCCGCACCGTGCTGCCCGACCAGAGCGTCGACGTCGTCATCGTCACGTCCCGCCTCGCCGGGCTCTGGGAACGCTGGGGCGACAGCGTGCGGGCCGAAGCGGCGCGCATCGGCCGCAAGGTCGACGTCTTCGCCGATCACCCGGGCGCCCTGGGGTAGTCGACATCACCCGTATCACCCGTTCGTTGTGAGGAGCAACTTTGTCACCGTCAGACGTCCTCATCATCGGTTCCGCGGGCTACGTCGGCACCCGGATGTCGGCCGGCTTCGCCCGCGCCGGCTACCGGGTCGCAGGCCTGCAACGGCCGGGCGGCACGCCGGTCGACCCCGCCTACCGGGCAGTGCCCGGTGACCTCGCCGACCCGCCGTCGCTCGTCGAGGCGGCCCGCGGCTTCGATCTGGTCATCCACCTCGGCGCGATCCTCGACGAGCGGCTCGACCTGGCCGGGGTGGACGCCCTCATCGAGGCCGGCAGTCCGATGATCATCACTTCGGGCAGTGACGTGCTCGGCGCGGGCCACGTGGACGAGGACGACGTCCCGCATCCGCATCCGCTGGTCGGCTGGCGTGACGAGGTGGAACGCCGGGCGCTGGCCGCGGGTCATCGGGTGATCCGGCCCGGTCTCATCTACGGCTCCGGCGGCGGCGTGGTGCAGAACATGATGGTCCCGTTGGCGCAGCGCCTCGGTGCGGGCGTCTACGTCGGCGAGCCCGACGTGCGCTGGGGGGCCGTCCACGTCGACGATCTACCTCCGCTGTACCTCGCCGTGGCCAGGTCCGCCGCTCCCGGCACCGTGTGGAACGCGATCGCTGAGAACGTCCTGGTGGATCGCCTGGCCGCGCTGGTCGGCTGTGGCAGGACGATCTCGTGGCCGGAACACGAGGACGTCCCGCCGGAGTACGCCCCGATCGGGGGCCTGTTCCGGCTGCACCAGGTGGTCTCGTCGCAGAAGACCCGCCGGGAGATGGGCTGGGTCCCCCGGCACACCGACGCGGTGGCGTCACTGGCCCAGGAACTCGCCGCGGCCGGGTTCCCGGTCCGCCCCGAGGACCTCGGCCACAACCCAGCCGCAATCGTGCCCTGACATGGGCCCGGAACCGTCGAAACGTCTGGAAATTCAAGGAACTGCTGGAGGTCCCGTGAACAGCCCGTCCGAACCCATCGTCATCGACGCCACCGGCCGTGACATCCACGCCGAGGGCGCCCGCATGCGTGCCCAGGGTCCGATCGCCCAGGTGGAACTGCCCGGCGGGGTCCGGGCCTGGTCCGTGGTCGGCTACGAGATGGTCCGCAAGGTGCTGACCGATCCGCGCTTCGCCAAGGATGCCCGCAAGCACTGGCCCGCGTTCGTCAACGGGGAGATCGGCCCAGACTTCCCGCTGATCGGCTGGGTGATGATGGAGAACATGACCACCTCCGACGGTGAGGACCACGCCCGCCTGCGCAAGCTGGTCGCCAAGGCCTTCACGCTGCGCCGGGTCGACGCGATGCGGCCGCAGATCGAGCAGATCGTCGCCGACCTGCTGGACAACCTGGCGGCGCTGCCGCCGGGTGAGGTGGTGGACCTCAAGACGACGTTCGCCCAGGCGCTGCCCACCAAGGTGATCTGCGACCTGTTCGGTATCCCGGAGGAGCTCCGCGACGACGTGCTGCGCGGCGGCCAGGTGAACGTCGAGACCACGATCAACCACGAGGAGGCGGTGGCCAACGTCGAGCAGTGGCACGGCGCCATCAACGACGTCATCGCGCTCAAGCGCCGCGAGCCCGGCGAGGACCTGATCAGTGCCATGATCACGACGCAGGAGGAGGACGGCTCCCGGCTCAACGACTCCGAGATGGCCGGCACCGTGCACCTGATGCTGGGCGCCGGGTCGGAGACGACGACGAACCTCATCTCCAACGCGGCCCTGGCGATGCTCACCAACCGGGAGCAGTACGAGATGGTCCGCACCGGACAGCTCTCCTGGCGCGACGTCATCGAGGAGACGTTGCGGGTCGAGTCGCCGATCGCCCAGCTGCCGTTCCGCTTCACCACCGAGGAGGTCGACATCGCCGGGGTGACGATCCCGAAGGGGGACCCGGTGCTGATCGGCTTCGCCGCCTCCGGCCGCGATCCGCAGCTGCACGGCGAGAGCGCCGACACCTTCGACATCACCAGAGCCGACAAGGAACACCTGGCGTTCGGGCACGGCATCCACTTCTGCATCGGCGCTCCGCTGGGCCGGCTGGAGGCGGCGGTCGCGCTGCCCGCTCTGTTCGAGCGTTTCCCGGATCTCGCGCTCGCCATCCCCCGTGAAGAGCTCGCGCCTCAGGGCACGTTCCTGCTCAATGGCCGGGCCGAGCTGCCGGTCACGCTGCACGCGCACGCCTCGGTGAGCGGGTAGTCCGCGGCCGGCACTGCGACGAACGAGCCGCCGGTTCTCCGGCGGCTCGTTCGTCATGCTGTCCAGCTGCGCTTCACACCACGCCGGAGACCCTTGGCAACGGCTCGCCGGCCCGCGACTGCCTGCGCCCGACCTCGCGCGCCATCACGAAGCTCGCCCAGGCCGCGGTCTCGAGCAGCTTGACGTCGCCGGGGTGGTACCGGCGGAACTCGTCGATCACCTTCGCGTCCATCTGGAACGACGCGAAAGCGGTGAGCAGGGCCAGCCGCGCGGAGGCCTGCTGCGCGGGGGCCAGGTCCGCGATCAGCTCCTCGCACCAGGCACGGCTCGGTCCGGCGTCCTCGCCACGCCATGCCTCGAGACGCTCCAGCACCAGCCGCTGTACGGCCGGCGGCACCGTACGTCTGCCCGCGTCCTCGAAGGCCGCGTACGAGCGGCTGACCGCGGCGGCGATGTTGGCATGATCGCGCGCCCACGCCGCCGACTCCGGCAATGGGTCACCGGCCGGCAGGAACCGTAACGAGGTGCCGGAGTCGAAGCGGCCGCGCAGCACCGGCGCGAGCACGTAGCTCAGTCCCTGCTTGAAGCGGCGCCTTCCGCCCGGTCCGAGGCGGGGCGGCAGCAGGTAGCCGGGCTGGAAGACGTTCACCATGCGGGCGATGTAGTGGAAGCTCACCAGCACGCCGACGAGCTCGGCACGCTGCTCTTCCGGGAAGGGCACACCCGTCTGCGGGCCACGCGGCAGGTGCGCGTGCCGGGCCCAGGTGGCGATGGCCCGGATCCGGCGGTCCTGGACGTCGCTGATGCGGTCACCGGCGATCGCCTCCGCGTCGCCTTCGGTGGACAGGTCGTACAGCCCGGTCGAGTGCATGTCGACGCAGAAGGGGCAGGTGTTGGCCAGCGACACCGCCGACGCGACGGCCTCCTTCGCCAGCCGGTCCGCGGCCCCGGCGGCAACCAGCGGCTCGCGCATCAGCATCCACTCCGCCGCGAGCAGCTGCGGCACCGGCGAGTGCGCGAGCACCGGCGGTAGCACGATCTTGAACTCCCGCCGGACCTGCTCGTAGATCAAGGCGACGTCGCCGCTCGCCGCGCTCGGCGGGACCGGTGTGACGTGCACGACCTGACGTGCGGCAACTGACGCGGTGATCCGCCTGACGACCATGTCGCCCTCCCAATGTCGTGGTGATCGTCAGTACAGTCCGCCGCCTTTCGTCAAGTCAACGAATACGGCGGCACCACGACGAAAGTAAGCACGTTGGAGAACGTCGCCGGATAGACGTCATCGGCACGTCTCACTATCCATGCATCTGCGCCCTGAACAGCACGAACAAACAAGCCGATCCGCACTCCTTGAGAAGTATTCGAACGACGATGACGACAGGATGGCGGATGTCGGCTCGCGACGGCCCGTTGTTCCTCGACGTCACCCCGGTGGGACGTCAACTGACCGTCCCGGCGAGTCGGCATGCCCATTCGCGTTCGGCCCGTGCGCCGATTCCTGCTCCGGATTCGAGAAGGGGGAACCGTTGCCCTCGCAACCTGTCGGCGCCCTGCGCCGACTCATCCCAGCGTTCGTCGTACTCGCCCTGATCGCCCTTCTGTACGGCGCGGCGAGGTTGCCCCAGGCGTCGGCAGCGACCCGGGCGAGCATGGCCGAGCGGTACCAGTTCAAGCAGATGCCGATCGCACTGCCGGCTGGGCTGGCCCAGCACACCGTGCGCCAGGTGAACCCGGCCTACGAGCACATCAAGTCCTGGATCTCCTCGGTCGGCGCCGCGATCGCGGTCAACGACCTCGACGGCAGCGGGATCGCCGACGACCTGTGCCTCGTCGACACCCGTAGCGACTCGGTCATCGTCACCCCGGCCCCGGGCGGCCGCGGCACCTACAAGCCGTTCGTGCTCGAGCCGGCGCCGCTGCCGACCGGCCCCGCCGTCGCCCCCATGGGCTGTGTGCCGGCCGACCTCAACGGCGACGGGTGGGTCGACCTGCTCGTCTACTACTGGGGTCGCACGCCCGTGCTGTTCCTGAAGAAGCCGCAGCAGGAGCCCCTCTCGCCGGCGGCCTACGTGCCGACCGAGCTGGTGCCACAGGCCGCCCCCGCCGACGGGGTGTACCGCGGTCCACTGTGGAACACCAACGCGGTCGCGGTGGCCGACTTCGACGGTGACGGGCATGCCGACGTCGGGGTGTTCAACTACTTCCCCGACACGCAGGTCCTCGACACGCACGGTGCGCCCAACGTGCAGATGAATCACTCCATGTCGCACGCCCGCAACGCCGGCGGCGCGCACATACTGCGCTGGGTCGGCGCCACCGGCGGGGCCAAGCCCAGTGTGCAGTTCCAGGAGCAGCCCGCCATCGATCCGGCGGCCGGCAGCGGCTGGACGCTCGCCGCGGCGTCCGCCGACCTCGACGGCGACCTGCTGCCCGAGCTGTACCTCGCCAACGATTTCGGCAATGACCGGTTCTTCCACAACGTGTCCACGGCCGGCCACATCAAGTTCGACCTCGTCGAGGGCCGCCGCGGAGCGTTCGACCCGAAGTCGATGGTGATGGGGCACGATTCCTTCAAGGGCATGTCGGTCGACTTCGCAGACCTGCGCGGCAGCGGCCGGTTCGACGCGTTCGTCAGCAACATCACCGAGTCGTGGGGCCTCGAGGAGAGCAATCTCGTCTGGTTCAACACGGCGGCGAGTCCGCAGGACGCCCGGGCGTCGATGGCGAAGGGCCTCGCGCCGTTCGAGAACCGGGCGTCGGAGACCAACCTCGCCTGGGTCGGCTGGGGCTGGGACGCCAAGATGGCCGACTTCAGCAACAGCGGGCATCTCGCGATCGTGCAGGCGTGCGGCTTCGTCAAGGGCGACATCAACCGGTTCAACTGGTTGCAGGAACTGGCGATGAGCAACGACCTGCTGCTGCAGGACCCGAAAATGTGGCCGAAGGCGGAGCCCGGTGACGACATCGCCGGCAAGAACACGCTGGCCTTCTGGGCGCCGGAGGGCAACGGCCGCTACAGCAACCTCAGCGCCGAGCTCGGCCTGAACGTGCCGATCCCGACCCGTGGCATCGGCGTCGCCGACGTCGACGGCGACGGCGGCCAGGACCTCCTGGTCGCCCGGCAGTGGGGCGAGCCCGCCTTCTACCGCAACACCAGCCCCAACCGCGGCGCATTCGTCGGGCTGCGGCTCTACCGGCCGGCGCTGACCGACACCGCGCCGGGCGACACCGTGGCCGCCCCGCCGGGGCAGCAGACGGACGTCGCGCCGCACGGCTCGCCCGCCTACGGCGCCGTCGTCCGCCTGACCACCGCCGACGGACGGACCCAGATCGCCCAGCTCGACGGCGGTGGCGGGCACTCCGGCAAGCGCAGCTTCGACGTCTTCTTCGGCCTGGGCAACCAGGGCAGCCAGCCGGTCCGCGCCGACATCAGCTGGCGCGACGTCAACGGCGCCGTACACCAGCAGACGGTGACGCTGACATCCGGCTGGCACAACCTGATGCTCACCGACCAGGCCCGTGAGGTGACCACGTCATGACCGACGTCCGTATCAACCCCGCTGATACCGGCGACCGCGGCAGCACCACCGTCCGCAGTACCCCTTCGGGCTCCGCGCCCACGTCGCCCGGCCGGGGCCCGGCGGTGCCCCGCATCGACCGGCGGGACCCGCGCTACCTGGCGCTGCGCAACTTCGCCATCTCGATGAGCATCTTCAACATCCTCGGCTACACCGTGCTCGGCTTCGAGCAGCCGTGGGCATGGCCGTTCTTCGCGCTCCTCGTCGGCTACTCCGTCGAGTTCGGCGCCGAGACGATCGCCGCCTGGGCGAACCGGCGCCCCGCCGCATACAGCGGCAACGGCGTCTGGGGCGTCTACACGTTCATGCTGCCGACCCACATCACGGCGCTGGCGGCGAACATGCTGCTGTACGCCAACGACATGTTCTGGCCGATCGCCTTCGGCGTGGCCGTCGCGGTGGGGCAGAAGTACGTGCTCCAGGCGCCGATCAAGGGCCGGATGCGGCACTTCATGAACCCGTCCAACTTCGGCATCACCGCCACGCTGCTGGCCTTCTCCTGGGTGAACATCGCGCCGCCGTATCAGTTCACCGAGCGCGTACCCGACGTCATCAGCATCGTCATCCCGCTGATCATCGTCACGGCCGGCACCGTGCTCAACGCGATGCTGACGAAGAAGGTGCTGCTCATCATGGGCTGGGTCGGATCGTTCGTGATCCAGGCCTTGGTGCGCCACTGGGTCTGGGACGTGGCGCTGTGGGCGGCGCTGGCGCCGATAACGGGTGTCGCGTTCGTCCTGTTCACCAACTACATGGTCACCGACCCCGGCACCAGCCCGTCGGCCGGGCGCCACCAGTTCATGTTCGGCGCGAGCGTCGGCACCGTCTACGGCGTGCTGATGTTCTTCAACGTCGTCTACACGTTGTTCTTCGCCGTCACCATCGTGTGCCTCATCCGGGGCGCGTACTGGTGGATCAGGTGGCTGGCGCAGGGGCGCCAGCACGTCGCACCGGACGCGCGGCCACAGGCCGTGGCGAGCGCCGGCTGAGCGCGCGCCGAACCAGCACCTCCGCGCGGGCGGCGGCACGCGCCGCCGCCCGCGCGGTCCGACGGGGCCCGCAATCGGGCGGGTCAGCGCATCCAGGGAGCCCACATGACCTCGCACCTCGATGTCCTTCGGCGCGATGAAGCGCTTCGCGCCGCCTCTCGCCCCCGCAACGTCCTGCTCACCGTCGTGCTCAGCGTCGCCGCGGGCATCGCGCTCGCGGTGCTGTGGTCGTTCGAGCTGGTCGACAAGGAGATCGGCGACAACGTCGCCAACACATTGCTCGGCCACGATGCCAAGCAGTCCGCCATCGCCGGCACCTTCGCCGGGCTCCTCTTCGCGTTCGTGTCCGGCCTGGCCGGCACGTTCACCGCCTGCAACATCGCCATGGCGGCCGCCGTCGGGCCGCTGACCTCCGCCGGGGCCGAGCGGTCCGGTCGCGCCTCCGGCGTGCTGCGGACCCTGCTGCGCCCGACCGCGTACCTCCTGGCGGGCATGGTGGCCGTCTCGGCCACGTACGGCTTCGTCGGTGTGCTGCTCGGCGAGCGACTGCCGCAACTGTCCACCGGGACGGTCGGCGGCATGCCGGTGCGGCTCATCCAGTCGTCGGTGGTCTTCGGCCTCATCGGCCTCGCGCTGGTGTACCTTGGCCTCGCCTCCCTCGGCGTGGTGCGCGACGTGTTCGCGCACCGTCCGACCGCCCGGGTCGTCGTGCTCGGCGCGCTCATCGGCGGGTTCCTCATCGGCCGGCCGTACCCGCTGTTCAACAAGCTGTTCCACTACGCGGCCGACACGGACAACCCGCTGTTCGGCGCCGCCGCGTTCGTGTTGCAGTCACTGGGCAACGTCACCCTCGTGCTGGTGGTCTTCGCGCTGGCGACCCTGCTGACCCGCGGCCGGTACATCACCTGGCTGGCCGGGAGCCCGCGCCGGGCCGCGCTCGTCTCCGGCGTGCTGCTGCTCGCCCTGGGTGTCTTCACCGTCGTGTACTGGGACGTGCGGTTGCCCTCGATGTTCGGCTTCGGCTGGTTCCCCACCATGCCGTACAACTCCTGATCCGCACAGCATTCTCGAAGTCGTTCGACTGATGACGCTCAATTACCGTCGTTCGCAGGCTGTGTCCAAGTTTCGTCTGGAGGTCATCGTGTCGAGCACCGTGGCGCATTCCGGGTCTCCCGGAGCTCTCTCCGTTCTCAACAGCGCACGTCACCGTTTCGCGCTCAACACCTTCATGGCGATCGTGCTCGCACACTGGGCGGAGCACATCGCCCAGGCATACCAGATCTGGGTGCTGGGCTGGCCGCGCCCGAAGGCCCGCGGCGTGCTGGGGGAGTTCTTCCCGTGGCTGGTCTCGTCGGAGTGGATGCATTACGGCTACGCCCTCATCATGCTGGTCGGGCTGTTCCTGCTGCGCCCGGGTTTCGTCGGCCGGGGCCGCGTCTGGTGGACGGTCGCCCTGGCCATCCAGTTCTGGCACCACATCGAGCACCTGCTGCTGCTGCTGCAGGCCCAGACCGGCCACTTCCTGTGGGGCAAGGCGGTGCCGACGAGCGTGCTGCAGCTCGTCTACCCCCGGGTGGAACTGCATCTGTTCTACAACTCGATCGTGTTCATCCCGATGGTCATCGCCGTGTACCTGCACCTGCGCCCCAACCGGGTCGAGCTCGACCAGACGGCCTGCAGCTGCGTCAGCGGGCCACGGCGGGCACTGCTCGTCCCGGCCCAGTGACGGACGCGATGCCACGGCCCAGGCGTGGCGCGGCGGTGTGGGGCGCCTTCGTGGCGCTCGCCGGCGCGCTCGCGCTGTGGCCGGCGTCCGCGCAGGCACGTGACATCGTGGTGGTGTCGGTCGATCCGGCCGACGCCACCGCGCTGTCGGCCACACCGACCGAGATCGTGCTCACCTGCACCGGGCCGCCCGACGCCGACGCGTCGCACGTCACGGTGCGCGACGGCACGGGAAAGGCCCTCACCGCCGGCGTCGAGGCACGGGCCGTCGGTAGCACGCTGCACCTGCCGGTCACGTTCACCACCAACGGTGACTTCACCGTCGTGTACCACGTGGTGCTCGCCAACGGCGACGACGCGGTGGGGGTGGCCCGGTTCAGTATCGGCACCGGCGTCGCGCCGTCGGTCCCGCCACGCAGCGTGCAGGACGACGAGCTCGCGTCGGCCACGGCACACCAGCACGGGGGCGTGGACCCGCTGGGTGGCACGCTGCTGCTGATCGACGTGCTCGTCGTGTTCGGCGCGGGGCTGCTGCTGATCAGCCGGCCCGGCCCGGTGCGGCGCCTGCGTCCCGGCCCGGCTCCGGAGGTCTGATCGACCAGGATACAAGAGAAGCCCGGCCTCCCGGCTGGGCTTCTCTTCGTGTCACCGCCGATCCGATCGGCGCCCGGCCGACCGTCCACACTGGATCCGGCAGTCGCGCTCAGGCGCGCCGGTCGGTGGTGAACGGCTGCAGCGCGCGCAGCAGAGCCTCAGGGATCCGGCTCGGCTGGGTCTGCGTGTTCGGGCCGCGCATGCACGCGACCCGCTGTCCGCCGCGCGCCACCAGGGTTTCCCCGCCGCCGGGGTCGAGGCGGACGTAGTCGAACCTGAACTCTATCTGGGTCTGTGCCAGGTCCGTCAGGTACATGCGGATCGCGAGCTCGTCGAACGCGGTGATCTCGGCGAAGAACTCGCAATGCACCTTGAGCGTGAACAGTTTCAGGTCCTGGCGCAGGTCGTCGAGCACGTCCGGTGCGTGCAGTTTCAGGAACATCTCACGGCACCGGCCCTGCCAGCGCAGGTAGTTCACGTAGTACACGTTGCCCACGATGTTGGTCTCTTCGAAGCCAACCGTGTGCGGGTGCTCGAAATACTTGTCCATGCCTAGGCACGCCCTTCACTCAGGACGGCGAACACCACTGGGTCCGACTGCCCACGCGCGGATGAATGACGAGGTCCTCGAATCACGGGACCACCGGATATCGCCTTCTCCTTGGAGGATGTGCCCGGTGAGAATGCGTTGCCGGAATGCATTGAATGGGTCGGCGGCACAATTCGCCTTTCGTCACACGGGAATTGACGATCCTTCGCCCAATCTACGCAGCGAGCGGATGTCTGTCACCTTCAAACTTGCCGACGGCCATCACGGTGAGTGTTGATAGGGCCTTCCGCGACGTGCTGACCAGCAGGCCGGCGGCAACGGTACCAAGCGGAGGGGTATGGCGAAAGAGCGTGTCACCGGGCTCGGTGATCGGCGATTCGCGATGAGTACTATCGGTACCGGATCGTGCCGATATCCATGTCATGGTAATCCGCACGCACCCCCTCTGAAGAGGGAAAAGGCTGGCCGGGAGGGGTCGGGAGCGCGGGCTCGTGCCCGGCGTATCCGGGCCCGGCTGCGAGTGTTGTCTTCCGATCATCGCTCGGGTAGCCTCGGCGCCAGGCAATCAAGCAATTTACGAGGTTGACTGCATGTGATCCATGCAGCAGCCTTTAGCGGGATGGCTCGCTGCTTCTGCAAATAGGTTGTCGGTCCTCTGTGGGGCCGAACGAGCGGATTCTGGCAATTCTCTTCACAGCGGTCAAGTGTCCCGCCGGTCGTGTTTCCGACCCGACTCGGGCGTTGCATTCACCTGAATCCCATCACGCCGGACACATTGCAAGTATTCGGAGCCTATCAGGGGGCGTCATGGAACTCTCGGTCGACAAAATCTCGGACAGCCCGATTGAACAAGCCGTGGAACGCGCCATCGTCACCATGAACCAGAACCTCGGGGAGCGGTTGACGGTGGACGACTTAGCCCGCGCAGCGATGTTCAGCAAGTTCCACTTCACCAGGATCTTCCAGCGGACCACCGGAGTCTCGCCGGGGCGGTTCCTCTCGGCCCTGCGCCTGCAGCAGGCGAAGCGGCTGCTCGTGTCGACCTCGCTCAGCGTCGCTGACATCAGCATGAGCGTCGGCTACAACAGCGTCGGCACCTTCAGCTCGCGGTTCAGCCGGAGCGTCGGCATGCCGCCGACGGTGTACCGGCAGCGCGCGGGCTTCGCCGAGCAGATCCGCACCGGTCCCGCGCTCGCCGCCGGGCAGTCCTCGACCGCGCAGGTCCACGGATGGGTCTGGCCACCGCACAGCGACCGCGACGGGCTTACCTTCGTCGGGCTGTTTCCTGACCGTATCCCGGAAGGCCAGCCGATTCGCTGCGCCGTGCTCACCCGGCCCGGGCGCTACCAGTTCGACGCGATCCCCCCGGGCACGTGGTACGTCCTGGCCCAGTCGATCGCCGACGACGACGCCAACGCGAACCTCGACCCACTGAACCCCCGGGTCTGTGTGGCGACGTTCGGTCCGCTCGTGGTCGGCAGGGACACGACGATCCGTGCGGACCTGGCGCTCAAACCGGTCCGGTTCCTCGACCCGCCGGTGCTGCTCGCGCTGCTGGACGCCCGCAAGCTGGCCATGGCGCGGGTGAAGTCCGAGATGGCCCGGCTGCCCGTGATGGCCGCCGGCCAGACCGCGGCGTAGACGTCCGCCATGGGCGCGTTGCTCAGCCGTGCCACGAGGCGTGGCACGCTGGCGCAGGTCCGGCACGTCACGCCCGTCCACCCGGCGGCCGCACGCGGGCTGGTGGCCGAGGTCTACCGGCAGGTCGAACGGGACTTCGGCATGCTGGCCCCGCCGATCAGCCTGCATTCGCCGGCGCCCGACGTCATGGCGGCGGCCTGGCTGATCCTGCGGGAGTCCCTGCTGGCCACCCGGCGCGCGCCGCGCGCCGCCAAGGAGGCGGTCGCGGCGGCGGTGTCCGTGGCCAACGCCTGCCCGTACTGCGCCGACGTGCACAGCGCCACGCTCAGCGGGTTGGTCCGCTCGCGCGACGCGATGGCCATCGGCGCCGGACGCGCCGCGTCGGTCGGCGATCCGGTCCTGCGTTCCGTCGCCTCCTGGGCCGCCGGCAGCGCCGGTGCCGACGGGTCGGCACGGCACCCGCTCGCGGTGCCGGACGACGTCATGGCCGAGCTCGCGGCGGTCGCGGTGACGTTTCACTACCTGAACCGTATGGTGAGCGTCTTCCTCCCCGAGTCGCCGATCCCGGCGCGGGTGCCGGCCGGGCTCCGCGGCGGTGTCCGGCGGCTGGTGGGCTGGACGATGGCGCCGACGGTCAGGCGCACCCGCCCGGCGGACGCCGCGGCGAAGCTGCTGCCGGACGCGCCGGTGCTGCCGGACCTGCCGTGGATGGCATCCTCGCCCGGTCTGGCCACGGCCTTCGCCCGTGCCGGCCGGACGATCGAGGCGGCCGGTGAACGCTCGGCCCCGCCCGCCGTGCGGGCCCTCGTGTCGGCCCGGCTGGCGCGATGGGACGGTGTGCCGCCCGGGATCAGCGCCGCCTGGGCGGACGAGTCCGTGGCACAGTTGCGCCCGCAGGATCGTCCGTCAGGCCGGCTGGCGCTGTTGACCGCGTTCGCCGCGTACCAGGTCGGTCCGACGGTGGTGGCGGATTTCCGCCGCGCGCACCCTGAGGATCGGGCGCTCGTCGAGCTGACGTCGTGGGCCTCGATGGCGGCCGCACGACGCATCGGCAGCTGGATGGTGACGCACCAGCGCGTGGAGTGACCCGATGCCAAGTGACCTGATGCCGCTGACCCGATGCCGTAGCGGGCCTGCCGGTGTGAGACGTCGTGGCTGGTCAGCCGCACGCGAGTTCGGGTCGCAACCTCGAAGACGGCGAATTCCCATCTTCCGTAGGAAAATAGTGCTGAGGGTGGGAATCCAGGCCGAATGCCGATGCATCAGTCGATATTCGGGCGAGGTTAACTTATAGATGCATACCAATTTTGTGTTTTACGGCAGTCAGCGTGCTGATAGTTCAGCGCGTCGTCGGTGATGTCGATCTCCGTCTAGGTCTCGCCGGTCGCCTGCTCTAAGATCGGCGCCATGCGAGTCGTGGTCGCGGATGAGGGAGCTCAATGCGCATATCGGACCTTAGTAGGCAGGGTGGCCTCTCCGTTGCTACGATCAAGTTTTACCTGCGTGAGGGGCTGTTGCCTCCAGGAACGCCGACAGCCCGTAACCAGACCAGATATGACGAGACCCATGTGCGGCGTCTCGCGCTGATCCGGGCGTTCACCCAAATCGGCGGCCTCGAGCTGACCTTGGTCCGGGCACTGCTGAGTGCCATCGACAACCAGCGGCTGCCGCTGCCGGACCTCTACGAACTCGTTGACCGGACGCTGTCGCCGCAGGAGCGGTCGGCGAACGGTGACGGCGATGTGGCGCTCGCCCGGTCGGACGTGGACGCGTTCCTCGACGAACGTCATTGGAAGGTCAAGCCCGACGCTCCCGGCCGGGACCGGCTGGCCCTGGTGCTGTCGACCCTTCGACGTCTGGGATGTGAGTGCGACATCGGGTTCTTCACCGAGTATGCCGAGGCTGCTGAACGCATGGCCGTCCAGGAGCTCGACCTGCTGCGTTGCGACGGCGAAGCCGACGACCGGGCGGCCGCCGTGGTGCGCACGGTCCTGCTGGAGGCGGCCATGTCCGCCATCCGGCGGATGGCCCAGGAACACCACGTCGTCACCCGGTTCGGCCACACCGCCGGAATCGAGCCCGCGTAGCCCGCCGTCCGGGCCGGTCGAGCATCGTCCGCCATGCCGCTCGAGCTCCCGCAGCCCAGTGCCGGCGGGGCTGCCGTCGTCGGCCACATGGAGCTCCCTTGTCGTCATCTCGCGATGGAATGCAACATCAGCCTGCGCGTTGAGTGTCGGGCAACGAAGGCCAGATGGCCACTTCGAAAATGCGGTGTTGGGTCGTGCAGGCGGGCCGCTCCCGGCCCGCGGCAGGACCGGACGGCGTGGCCGAGGGCGCGGGGTGCGGGACCGGCCCGGAAACGGGGTGGGTGGCTGCGCCGAGCACGGCGCCACAGGCCGGGAACACGGCCGGGAACACGGGCGGGAACACGGGCCGGGAAGCGGGGTGTGCGCTCGGGCGTGTGCCGAGGGACGCGGGCCCAGGCGCCTGGCCCAGGCCGGCCCGGCGCGCTGTGCCGGCCCGACCCATGCGCTGGAACCATGCGCTGGAACCATGCCGGTCACACCCGCAGACGACATCGACACCGATGTCCGGGCCACCGATGCCCGGGCCCGCCCGGCGCCTGCACCTCGCCTCGCTGCGGCACCACCTCGACACGAGTCCGAACGCTCGTCGCCGCGCCGCTGACGGGTGGACATCCGTCTGCGGCACCCGTGCCCGGCTGGCCGGCGAGCCAGCGGCCCGCCGGCACGGCACGTCAGAGGTGGCGGGCGACCGCTCGCCGGCCCGCGGTCTCGCCGTCCGGCGACGGCGCGCCGTAGCTGACCTCGACGCCACGCTC
This sequence comes from Dactylosporangium sp. NPDC051484, assembly GCF_040689395.1. Classification (NCBI taxonomy): domain Bacteria; kingdom Bacillati; phylum Actinomycetota; class Actinomycetes; order Micromonosporales; family Micromonosporaceae; genus Dactylosporangium; species Dactylosporangium sp. NPDC051484. The sequence continues at coordinate 308,931 of NZ_JBFAZX010000007.1, forward strand.
CCGGGCCGCCTGGACGATGCCTGGCATGGCGCGTTCGGCGAGCGCCGCGATCGTCGAGGCGGGGTTGACCGTCAGGGCGCCCGGCACCGCCGAGCCGTCGGTGACGAAGATGCCGGGATGCCCGCGCAGCTCGTGCCGGTCGTCCAGCGCCGAGGTCGCCGGGTCGTCGCCGATCCGGCACGATGCGAGCGGGTGCACCGTGTAGGCGCCGACAAGGTCGTTGGTCCAGGGCATCACCCGGGACAGCCCGTCGCGTTCCAGGATGTCCTTGATGTCGGCGTCGGCGAGCGACCAGCCGCGCTGGGTGTTCGCGGTCGGCCGGTACCGCAGCGACCCGTGACCGAGCATCTGCTGCGAGAAGCGGTGGGCGTTGCCGGTCTCGGGCGGCGGACCGAAGACCCCCTCGTTGTCGTCCTCGGACATGATGAAGATCGTCAACCAGGACTGCCAGCGGCGCAGCATCTCCTTCTTGCCCATGCCGAACCATGCCGGACCGTCCGTGTCGGGCACCTGCGCCAGGATCGTCCCGAGCGCGGGCGGGAAGTAGAGCTGCTCCAGCGAGTACCTCTCGAATTCCGGCAGCGAGGCATCCAGGCGGTCCCAGCTCGCCACGGTAGGCCCGCGGCCGATCTGGTACGCCTCGTAGGCCCGGCCGTCGCGACGCGACAGCCCCAGCACGTCGCGGACGCGGTCCTCGTCGAACACGGCGGTGTTCAGGCGCTCGCCGTTGCCCGAGAAGTACCGGCCGACGGCGTGCGGCATCGGGCCCAGCGCGCTCTCGGAACGCTGCAGGATCACCGGCGTAGCTCCGGCGCCCGCCGCCAGCACCACGATCTTGGCATCGATCGTTCCCGTGTCGTGCAGGATGCGATAGTCCTCCGCGTCGACGATGCGGTAGCGCACGCGATAGCTGCCGTCGTCGTTGCGGGAGATGTCCTGCACCTCGTGCAACGGCCGGATCTCAGCCCCGTGCGCCACGGCCGCCGGCAGGTAGTTCAGCAGCAGCGACCGCTTGGCGTCGAACCGGCAGCCGGCCATCATCCAGTTGCAGTTGGTGCACTCGTCCACGTCGATCGCCGAGGGTGCCGGGTTCGCGGTGCGCCCGGCGTGGCGGCAGGCGGCGGCGAACAGGCCTCCGCCGTACGGCACCTTGTCCCAGGTCTGCTGGGTGATCGGCAGCGCCTCGGCGATCTTGTCGTACCAGGGGTCCAGCGTGTCGCGGGAGATCGACGCCGGCCACATCCGCCGTCCGATGCTGCCGTGGCGCTCGAAGACGAAACGCGGTGCCCGCGGCATCGTGGCGAAGTAGACGACGCTGCCGCCGCCCACGCAGTTGCCACCGAGCACGCTCATGCCGTCGCCGATGACGAAGTCGAACGCGCGGGTGTATGACGAGCCCAGCTTGAAGTCGTGGTCGAACTCGTCGGCCCGCAGCCAGGGCCCACGTTCGAGGACGGTGACCCGCGCCCCGCCGGCGGCCAGGTGGTAGGCGGCGATCGCGCCGCCGAAACCGCTGCCGATGACCAGGACGTCGGTCGATTCGATGCTCGTCATGAGGGGCTACCCGTCGTTGTGGTGTTCGGGTGGAGGTCGGCCAGTTGCCGGCCGTAGGAGAAGTCGGGGAAACGCCAGAGACCGTCGGCGCCCGGTGTGGCGTAGCGCATCGCCAGCAGCCCGGGATGCCCGGCGGCGATCGCTTCGGCCGTATGCAGGTGCGGCGCGCTGTCGTAGGCCATGTTGCAGAACAGGGCCAGGCCCACCCACAGTTGCTTCTCCGGATGATCCGGCTGGGTGAGCTGCTGGACGAGTGCCGTGCGGTCCGTGAACGGCAGCGCCACGAACGGCGGGACGTCCGTGTCCAGCGATAGCCCGCGGTCTCGGGCGTAGTCCTCGGCGTGGATGTTGAGCGAAACCGCGATCGACTCCAGCGCGGGGGCGAGCCCGCCCGCAGGCAGCTCCAGCAGTTCGACGGCGCCGGCGGCCACCGAGCCACCATCGCTGTCCACGCCCGCGATCGCCCGATCGTCGGGCGTGCGCTTCTCGCCGGGAATAATGGTGTCGGCGAATGCCTCGATCACCATGGTTCGATCCCGATACTGCGCCGAATCATCGGATTGCACGACTTTCCTCCTGTTCTTCGGCGGGCCGGTTCTCCCATTTGAACCGATGGCAGTCATCGTGTCCGTGCGCACGGCACCGGCTCACCTCCTGCGTTGCGCCCCTTGTCCGCAGGCGGTCGCGGCAGATCGTGGATCTCCGCACTTGCCACTATCCAGTTCGGGGCAACGGCCGCTCACCGCCGCATTGGAGGAGAAGTGTCTGGCCGCGACAAGGCGTAAAAATGGTCCAAGCAGCGTTGTCAGAGGAGCCCAATGAGAGCCTGGCAGAGACTTCGACGCCGTGTTTTGACGCCTGATGTCGCACAGACGAAAATCGAGGTGCGGGGATTTCATCTCAAGGACGAGCCGTCGCGTGAGCGGCTGGAGACGGTAGGCAGCTCCTTCCTGGGAGGGTTCGCGGCCGCGGCCGAGGCGACCGGCCCGCCGCAGGCCGCGCCGGTTGTCGAGGCCACCCCGGCGGCGTACCGGGGATTCGCGTACGAGGGCGCCGCGATGGCGTTCGCGATCCGCGACGCCCTGCCCGGGCGGCGGTACGCCCACGTCAGCCGGTTCCTGGCTGACCACGACGAACACGTCTACATGGCATACGTCGGGGTCGGCTGGGCGATGGCCCGGCTGCCCCGCCCGCTGTGGGCCCGGCTGTACGCCCCCGACCCCCTGCTGCGCTGGCTCGTCCTGGACGGCTACGGGTTCCACCAGGCGTACTTCAAGACGACCCGGTACGTGCACCAGCGCTTCCGCGAGGCGAGCTTTCCCTGGCCCGCCGGTGCCGCTAACGGCTACGCGGTCCGCGCCATCGACCAGGGGATCGGCCGGGCCACCTGGTTCGTGGCCGGCACCGATCCCGAGCACCTGGTGCGCCTGTTCGACACGTTCCCCGAGCACCGCCGCCCCGACCTCTACGCGGGCGCCGGGCTGGCCGTGGCCTACGCCGGTGGAGGCAGCGCCGAGGAAATGCGGTGGCTGTGCGCCGCCGCCGGCGAATACCGGGCGGACCTGGCGCAGGGGGCCGCGTTCGCGGCCGCGGCGCGTGAGCGGGCCGGGCTGGTGATGCCACACAACGAGCTCGCCGCCCAGGTGCTGTGCGGGTTGTCGGTCAGCGCCGCCACCCGGCTGACCGACGAGGCGCGGGTCGGTCTTCCGGCCGACGGGGTGGTGCCGGCGTATGAGATCTGGCGGCAGCGCTGCAGGTCCGCCCTGGCGGCGGTAGTCAGCGAGACGAGAGCGGAGACAGCATGACCAGGATCGCCGTGGTGGGAATGGCCTGCCAGTATCCCGATGCCACCTCACCGAACGAACTGTGGGAGAACGCCGTCGCCGGCAGGCGGGCCTTCCGGCGGTTGCCCGACGTCCGGATGAACCTGGACGACTACTGGGACGCCGACCCCGCCGCACCCGACCGCTTCACCGCCCGCAACGCCGCGGTCATCGAGGGATATCAGTTCGACCGGATCGCCTACAAGGTGGCCGGCAGCACCTTCCGGTCCACGGACCTGTCGCACTGGCTGGCGCTGGACACCGCCGCGTCCGCGCTGGCCGACGCCGGCTTCCCGATGGGGCACGGGCTGCCGCAGGAACGCACCGGCGTCGTGGTCGGCAACACCCTCACCGGTGAGTTCTCCCGAGCCAACCAGCTGCGGCTGCGCTGGCCGTATGTGCGCCGGACCGTCGCCGCGGTTCTGCGGCAGCAGAACTGGGACGACGACAAGCTCGCCGGCTTCCTCGAGGACTTCGAGGCCACCTTCAAGCGCCCGTTCCCCGCCGTGGACGAGGACACCCTCGCCGGGGCGCTGTCCAACACCATCGCCGGGCGGATCTGCAACTACTTCGACCTCAAGGGCGGCGGCTACACCGTCGACGGTGCCTGCTCCTCCTCGCTGCTGTCCGTGATCACCGCCGCCAAGGCGCTGCTGGATGGCGACCTGGACGTCGCGGTCGCCGGCGGGGTCGACCTGTCCGTCGACCCGTTCGAGGTCATCGGGTTCGCGAAGACGGGTGCGCTCGCCGCCAACGAGATGCGCGTCTACGATCGGGCCTCCAACGGGTTCTGGCCCGGTGAGGGCTGCGGCATGGTCGTGCTGATGCGCGAGAGCGAAGCCGTCGAGGCGGGTCACCGCATCTACGCGACCATCGCGGGCTGGGGAGTCTCCTCGGACGGCCGCGGCGGCATCACCCGGCCGGAGGTCAGCGGCTACCAGCTCGCGCTGCGGCGCGCGTACGCACGGACCGGCTTCGGCATCGACACCGTCGGGTTCTTCGAGGGCCACGGGACCGGTACGAAGGTCGGCGACGCCACGGAGCTCACGGCGCTGTCCGGTGCCCGCGAGGCTGCCAATCCCGATGCGCCGCCGGCGGTCATCGGCTCGGTCAAGGGCATGATCGGGCACACCAAGGCGGCCGCCGGGGTGGCCGGGCTGATCAAGGCGGCGATGGCCGTGCACCACGAGGTCCTGCCGCCGAGCATCGGCACGATGGACCCGCACGAACTGCTCACCAGCGCGACGGCCCGACTGCGGACGCTGCGCAAGGCCGAGGCGTGGCCGGACGACGTGCCGGTCCGGGCCGGGATCACCGCGATGGGCTTCGGCGGGATCAACACCCACATCGTCCTGGAGCGTCCCGGACCTCGTCGCGGCGTACCAGACCGTCGTGTCGGCATGCTGGCCGCCTCCGCGCAGGACGCGGAGCTCCTGGCGGTCGACGCCGCCTCCTCCGCCGAGCTCGCCGCCCGGCTCACCGAGTTGATCGACTTCGTCCCGACGATCTCCTACGCGCAGCTCGGCGATCTCGCCGCGAAACTGCAGCAGGAGCTGCGCGACCGGGCCTTCCGTGCCGCGGTCGTCGTGTCGTCCCCGGAGGAGGCGACGCGGCTGCTGACCCAGGCGCGCGACGCCGCCACAGCCGGTGAGACCACGATGATCCGCCCGGACGGGCGCTGCATGCTCGGCCACGTCAGCGGTCCTGGCCGTGTCAGCTTCCTGTTCCCCGGACAGGGTTCCGGTCGCGGCGTCAGCGGCGGTGCACTGCGGCGCAGGTTCACCGAGGTCGACGAGGTCTACCTGCGAGCCGCGCTGCCGGTCGACGGCGACATCGTCGCGACGGAGGTCGCGCAGCCGCGCATCGTCACAGGCGCGGTCGCCGGCTGCCAGGCGCTGTCCGCGCTCGGCATCGAGGCGTCCAGCGCCGTGGGGCACAGCCTCGGCGAGATCGTCGCGCTGCAGTGGGCGGGCGCGATCGACGAGGCGGGGCTGCTACGGATCGCCTACCTGCGGGGCCGCACGATGGCTGCCCACAGCCGGGCCGGGACGATGGCGGACATCGGCATCGCCCCCGAGGCGCTGGGGGAGCTGGTCGCCGGTCAGCCCGTCGTGGTGTCGGCCTACAACGGCCCGCGCCACACCGTGATCTCCGGGCCCGTCGACGCCGTCGACGCCGTGTGCCGCAACGCCCGCAACGCGGGCGTGAACGCGACGGTGCTGTCGGTCTCGCACGCCTTCCACTCCCAGCTCGTGGCGCCGGCCGCCGACGCGTTCGCCGTTGCCCTGGGGGAGGAGACCTTCCGGCCGGTCGGCCGGCGGGTCGTGTCCACGGTCACCGGCGACGTGCTGGCGGGCGACACCGACGTGCGGACACTGCTGCACCGCCAGATCACCGACCCGGTGCTGTTCAGCCAGGCCGTCGCGCTGGCGGCCAAGAACACCGACCTGTTCGTCGAGGTCGGGCCCGGCCGGGTCCTCACCGGGCTGGCGCGCGCCGCGACCGACGTGCCCGCAGTGGCGCTGGACACCGACAGCGAGTCGCTGGCGGGTCTGCTGACGGTCGTCGGCGCGGCGTTCGTCGTCGGCGCGGCACCGGTCAGCGCCTCCCTGTTCCACGGGCGCCTCGTGCGGCCGCTGGAGGTCGGCGCCGAGTTCTCGTTCTTCACCAGCCCGTGCGAGGACGCGCCCGAGCTGGACCCGGCCGTCGCCCGCGCGTCGGGCGCCACCACAGCGCCGTCCGGAACGATCGAGGACGGCACCGGGTCGAGCGCCAGCACCGAAGCGAGCGCCGGCGCCGCGGAGTCGGCGGAGGAGCTCATGCGCCGGCTCACCGCCGAACGCGCCGAGCTGCCGCTGGAACTCGTGCTCCCGGACAGCCGGCTGCTGGACGACCTGCACCTGAGCTCGATCACGGTCGGCCAGGTCGTCAACCAGCTGGCGCAGCAGCTGGGCGTGCCACCGGCGCAGATCCCGATCAACTTCGCGACGGCGACCGTGCGGGAACTGGCCGCGACCCTTGAGACGCTGGCGCAGACCGCGCAGAACAGCGACGCGACGGCCGCGCCGTCCGTCGCCGGGGTCGCGTCCTGGGCCCGGCCGTGGCGCCTGGACCTCGACGAGGTGGCCGTGCCGCCCCGCGCCGGTACCGAGCCCGGTGGTGTGTGGCGCGTGCACGCCGCACCGGACTGCCCGTTCGCCGCCGGACTGGCCGAGGCCCTCGAGGGCGCTCAGCTCGGCGCCGGGGTGCTCGTCTGCATGCCGCCGGACTGCACGCAGGACACGCTGCAACTGGCGCTGGACGGTGCCAAGCAGGCGCTGGCCGCGGGCAGCACCCGCTTCGTGCTCGTCGGGCACGGCCGCGGCGCCGCCGGCATCGCCAAGACCCTGCGCCTGGAGGCACCCGGCGTCCGGGTCACGATCGTGCACCTGCCCGCCGACGACGACACCATCGACCGGGTGGTGCGGGAGGTCGCCGCCACCGACTCCTTCTCGGAGGCGTTCTACGACCTCGACGGGGTCCGGCGGGTGCCCACCCTGCGCGCCATGCCGGTGCGCGCCCAGGCCTCGGTCCCGCCCCTCGGCGGCGACGACGTCCTGCTGGTCACCGGCGGTGGCAAGGGCATCACGGCCGAGTGCGCCCTCGCGATGGCGACCGACAGCGGCGCGAAACTGGCGCTGCTGGGCCGGTCCGACCCGGCACACGACCCCGAGCTGGCCGCGAACCTGACACGGATCGCCGCGGCAGGTGTCACCGTGCGCTACGCCCGCGCCGACGTCACCGATGCCGCGGACACCCGCCGGGCGGTCCGGGAGCTCACCGACGAGCTCGGCGCGATCACCGCCGTACTGCACGGCGCCGGCCGCAACGAGCCGACTGGTCTCGCCGGCCTCGACCTGGACACGGTACGGCGCACCATCGCGCCGAAGGTCGGCGGCCTGCGAGCCGTGCTCGACGCCATCGAACCGGCGCGACTGCGCCTGCTTGTGACCCTCGGCAGCATCATCGGCCGGGCCGGCCTGCGAGGAGAGGCGCACTACGCCACGGCGAACGACTGGATGGCCGAGGAGACCGTCGCCTTCGGGCGGCGGTTCCCCGGCTGCCGCAGCCTCTGCCTCGAATGGTCGGTCTGGTCCGGGGTCGGCATGGGTGAGCGACTGTCGGTGGTCGAGTCGCTGACCCGCGACGGCGTCACCCCCATCACCCCCGATCAGGGCATCGCCATCCTGCGGCGGCTGATCTCCGATCCCGACGCGCCGCAGGTCGTGGTGATCAGCGGCCGGACCGAAGGTGTGCACACGGTCCGGTACCACCTGCCCCACCTGCCGCTGCTGCGGTTCCTGGAACGGGACCTCGTCCGCTACCACCAGGTCGAGCTGGTCGTGGAGGCCGAGCTCAGCGAGGCCACCGACCTGTACCTCGCCGACCACCACCTCGACGGCAACCTGCTGTTCCCGGCGGTGTTCGGCATGGAGGCGATGGCCCAGGCGGCGGTGGCCGTCACCGGGACGGACGTCGTGCCCGTCATCGAGCGGGCCGAATTCCTGCGGCCGATCATCGTGGCACCCAGCGGACGGACCCGGATCCGGGTGGCGGCGCTCGTCAGCGACGAGGACACCGTCGACGTCGCGATCCGCAGCGAGGAGACGGGGTTCGTCGCCGACCACTTCACCGCGCGGCTGCGTCTCGGGGGCAGCACCGTGCCGGCCGCGGGGCCGCCGGAGCAGGTCCAGGACGGTCTGCCGCTGGTCTCGATCAGCCCGGCGACCGACCTGTACGGCAGCATCCTCTTCCAGGGCAGCCGGTTCCAGCGGGTGAAGCAGTACCACCGGGCCGCGGCCCGCCACGTCGACGCGGTCCTCGAGGCCGACGACACCACCAACTGGTTCGCCGCCTACCTGCCCGGCCACCTGGTCCTCGGCGACCCCGGCGTGCGCGACGCGCTCATGCACGGCAACCAGGTGTGCGTGCCGCACGGCACGCTGCTGCCGGCCGGTGTGGAACGCATCCATCCCGGCGGCGACAAACTGTCCGCGGCCCGGCAGCTTCGCTACTGCGCAACCGAACGCTCGCGCGACGGCGACACCTACGTGTACGACATCGCCCTTCGCACGGAAGCCGGCGTGATCGTCGAACGGTGGGAGGGTCTGCGCCTGCGCGCCGTCCGCAAGCGCGACGGTGCCGGTCCCTGGGCCGCGCCGCTGCTCGCTCCCTACCTGGAGCGGGTCCTCGGTGAGGCCGTGGGTGCTCGCGTCGCGGTGGCCATCGAGCCGGCCGGGTCGCGGGACGAGCCGCTCGCCGCGCGGCGGGCCAGGAGCCGGGTCACCGCCGGTCACGCGTTCGGCCGCCCGGTCGACGTCACCTACCGCCCGGACGGCCGCCCAACGGTGGCCGGCGACGAGACGCTCTCAATCTCGCACGGGGCCGGCGTGACCACGGCCGTCGTCGCCCGAGGCCTGCTCGGCTGCGACGTCGAGGAGGTGGTCCACCGCCCGGCCGACGTCTGGGACGGCTTGCTCGGCCCGAACGCCGAGCTCGCCCGGCTCACCGCCGCGGAGACCGGTGAGGACGCCGACACGGCCGCCACCCGGGTGTGGACCGCGGTCGAGTGCGTGCAGAAGGCCGGCATGCAGACCCGGGGGCCGTTGGTCCTGGTGCCCAGCCCGCGTGCTGGCTGGGTGCTGTTCAAGGCCGGCGATTCCCGGGTCGCGTCATTCGTCACCCGTCTTCGCGGTGTCGCGGGCGCAGTGGTGTTCACGGTCCTTACCGAAGCGGAGGGGTGATCCATGAAGACCGACGACGAGCTGCGGCGAACCGGACCGGCCCGGGTGCCGGCGGCGCTGGAACGCGCGATGGAGTCCTGCGCCGTGGATGCCCGGCGATGAGCGCGGAGCCGATCGGCGAGGTGAGCGACCCGGCGCTGCTACGGCAGGTGTACGGCGCGTTCGCCACCGGCGTCACCGTGGTCACGGTCGGGGGCGACACCCCGCACGCGATGACGGCGAACTCCTTCAGCACCGTGTCGCTGGACCCGCCCCTCATCCTGGTGTGCGTCGGCCGCGACGCGCTCATGCACGACGTGCTCGCCGGCTCCGGCCGCTTCGCCGTGTCCGTGCTCGCCGCACACCAGGAGCCGGTGGCACGGTACTACGCCGACCGCAGCCGCCCGCTCGGCAGACAGCAGTTCGACTTCACCGACTGGCTGCCGGGGCGATGCACCGACGCGTTCCTGCTCGCCGGGGCCACCGCCCACTTCGAGTGCGAGCTCTGGCGCTCCTACGACGGCGGTGACCATACCGTCTTCGTCGGCCGGCTGCTCGCCACGCGACGCTTCAGCGAGGACGCGCTGCTGTTCCTGTGCGGCAAGTTCCGCCGGCCGGCCCTGGAACCCAGCGCGGCGGTGGCGTCGTGACCATGGTGGACCGGCGCCGGCAGTATCCTCCCGGCCCGTCGAAGGCCTCCGCGGTGAGCCTGCTCATCACCATGGGCCGCGACCGGCTCGGGATGATGACGTCCGCCGCGGCACGCTACGGCGACGCCGCGCGGCTACCGGTCGGGCCGAAGGAGCTGTACTTCTTCAACCACCCCGATCACGCCAAGCACGTCCTCGCGGACAACGCGGCCAACTACCACAAGGGCATCGGCCTGGTACACGCTCGCCGGGCCCTGGGTGACGGGCTGCTCACCAGCGAAGGCGCGTCCTGGCGAAAGCAGCGCAAGGTCGTGCAGCCGGCGTTCCAGAGCCGGCGCATCGCCGAACAGGCCGGTGCGGTGGCGGCGGAGGCCGCGAAGCTCGTCGACCGGCTCCGCGACCTCGGCCGGCAGGGACCCGTCGACGTCCTGCACGAGATGACCGGGCTGACCCTCGGGGTCCTCGGGCGCACCCTGCTGGACACCGACCTCAGTCGATTCCCGACGGTGGGCCAGGATTTCGCGGTGGTGCAGGACCAGGCGATGTTCGAGCTGGCGTCGCTCAACGCCGTGCCGCCGTGGGTTCCGTTGCCCCGGCAGCTGCGGTTCCGGCGTGCGCGCCGCCGCCTGCAGAACATCGTCGACCTGCTCGTCGCCGAGCGTGGCGACAGAACCGGCGAACGGGACGACGTGCTGTCCCGGCTGATCGTCTCCGCCCGCGGCGAGGACGATCCGCAGGTCGGGCGCGAGCGACTGCGCGACGAACTCGTCACCCTCCTGCTCGCCGGTCATGAGACGACGGCCAGCACACTGAGCTGGACGTTGTATCTCATCGACCGCCACCCCGAGGTCCGGCAACGGCTGCGCGACGAGGCGGTCGCCGTCCTGGGCGACCGCCTGCCGACCTTCGCCGACCTGCTGAACCTGCGCTACACCTCGATGGTGATCGACGAGGTCGTGCGGCTGTTCCCGCCCGTGTGGATTCTGCCGCGCAAGGCCCTCGCCGCCGACGTCGTCGGGGGGTACGAGATCGACGGCGGCGCGGACGTGCTGATCTGCCCGTACACGCTGCACCGGCACCGAGACTTCTGGGACGACCCCGAACGCTTCGATCCCGACCGGTTCGACCCGGCGCGGGAGAGCGGCCGCCCCCGCTACGCCTACATCCCGTTCGGTGCCGGACCGCGCTTCTGCGTCGGCAACCACCTGGGCCTCATGGAGGCAGTCTTCGTGATCTCCATGCTGGCCCGCGAGCTGACGCTCACCAAGGTGGCCGGATACGAGGTCGTGCCGGAGCCCATGTTGTCGCTGCGGATCAGGGGCGGCCTGCCCATGACGGTACGTAGCGCGGACGCCCCGCCGCGGTGATCGCCGTCAGCGCCAGGGTGGTCCTGCGGGCGGGAGACGGTTTCAGCGGGCGGCCATGCGGCGCAAGCGAATCCGGGTCGATGGCGTCGCGGGCGCGGCAGGCGGCCGGCTGATCGTCACAGCGGCAGACCCAGGAACTGATCGGCGGCCACGACGATGCTGCCGGCACCGGAACCGAACCCGGCCGGTGCCGGCGGATCGCGACCGGCGAGCGCGAGGCCCTCCAGCGGCGCGTCGTCACCTTGACCGTCGGACGCTGGGCCGACGAGAGCGCCGCCGCCGTGGCCGGACAGCGCGAGTCGCCCACCCCCGGTCGGCAAGGCGGCCAACGCCGCGCGCCGCCACGCATACCGCGCTGCACGCCACCGCGTGACGGCGGTGCCGCCGCCGGGCAGTGCCCTGGAGACACGAAACGCTGACACGAAACGCCTGCGGAGGACCGCACGACCCCGGCCGCCGGGCACGACGGCGTTGACACGGCGCAATCTGGAAGAACCCTCGCCGCCGTCGCTCTGGGATGGTGGTGGGCGTGACGAGCGAGCTGCCTCCGAGCGGTGGAGGCTCGCGCGGCCGCGCCGTCGTCGACGGCGGCCCCGGCCGTGTCGGCTGTCAGCGATCCTGCGGGTCGTGCGCATGCCCAGCGGACGGCTCGCCCCCCCCGTACCACCGCCGCGACATCCCCGACGTGAGGAGATCCCGATGGCCCACATCGACCTAGGCGTCGACGAGCAGGAGTTCCCCGGCATCACGGGGCCCATGAAGTACCGGCCGGAGACGGCCAAGCCGCTCAACGAGCTGGCCGAGGTACTGCTGCGCGGGCCGCATTCGCTGACCCGGGGCGAACGGGAGCTCATCGCCGCCTACGTGTCGGGCCGCAACGAGTGCACGTTCTGCTGCTCCTCGCACTCCGCGTTCGCCGCGGCCCAGCTCGACGGCGGCTACGAGCTGGTGGACCGGGTGGTGCACGCCCACGACGAGACCGCGCCGATCACCCCGAAGCTGCGCACCCTGCTCGCGATCGCCGGCGCCGTGCAGGCCGGCGGCCGCAACGTGACCGACGAACTCGTCGCCGCCGCCCGCGAGGAGGGCGCGACCGACCTGGAGATCCACGACACGGTGCTGATCGCGGCCGCGTTCTGCATGTTCAACCGCTACGTCGACGGCCTGGCCACGTTCGCGCCGCAGGACCGCGAGGCCTACGCGGTGCAGGCCAAGCGGATCGTGGAGGTCGGCTACGGCGTCTGACAGCGCCGCCGGTCCGGCCGCCCGCAAATACCGGCTGCGGGCCGCGACCCGGGCGCGGCGACGCTGGAGCGCGGCTGTGGCGCTGTGCCGAGTGCCGCGGTGCTGGGCGGTCGCACACCCGGCCCAGTTCGGTCTGGCCTTTGCCGTAACGCCGGAAGCGACGCCCCACCGGTGTTCTCCGGCCTGCTCGAGGTCCTCGGCGCGGTGCTGCCGGCGTCCGTTGTCACACCGTCATGCGACGTCTGCCGAACCTGCTGCTATCGCTCGCCGTCGGCTTGGTCCTCGCCGCCGGCTGCGCCGCGCCCTCACCGCGCAACACTGCACGCCGCCGGCCTTCGCCGTGGCGGCCGTCGCCGGGGACTTCAGTGGTAAATAGCGGACATGTCCGTCACGCGGTGGCGGACATATCCGGAAATCCTGTGCACTACGCGCGGAGCAGGGGCCGGCTCACCGCGGCGGCCAGGGTCACGATCGCGGCGGCGAAGCCCAGCAGCGCCACCGGCGCGCTGACCAGCTGGGTCAGCATGCCCAGGCCGAGGACCGGGATGGCCAGGCCGAGGTACCCACCGAGGAACAGGCCGGCGAGGGCCTCGCCGCGGATCGCGGGCGGTGCCAGGTCGACCACGGTGGAGATCGCACCCTTGAGCAGCGCGCCCGCGCCGGCGCCGGCCAGCACGCCGCCCGCCAGGAACGCGGGCAGGGACTCGGCCCACACCGCGGCGGTGAGGGTCGCCAGGCCGAGCGTGACCAGGGCCAGGCCCGCGGCCAGCTGGTCGCGTGTGGCACGGCGGCGCAGCAGCACCTGGGCGAGCGCGCCGCTGCCGAAGACCAGCGATGCCACCGCGCCGGCCAGGGCGCGCGACGGGTGGTGCAGCGTGCCGGCGACGAACGCGGGTGCCAGGGAGGTGAACAGGCCCAGGACCGACAGCGACGTGAAGGCGCCGGCGGCCGCGGCGAAGTACCGCGGGCGCGCCTCGGCCGGGATGTTCACGCGCTGCGGGCGGTAGCGGCGCGAGCGCACCGTGACCGTCTCCGGCACGAGCGACACGGCCAGCGCGGCGGCGAGCAACAGTCCCAGGAAGACCAGGTACGGCGTGCGCAGCGGCGCGGACACGTACTGCGCCAGCAGGCCCGACGTGATGGGTCCCAACGCGAAGCCGCCCAGGTTGGCCACGGTCGCGACCAGGTCGCCGCGGGCGCGGCCGGCGGCGGGGCGGGCGGCGGCGTGCAGCTCGGACAGGTGCGCGGTCGCCGTCGCGGTGATCATGCCGATGCCGAGGCCGGACAGTACGCGGGCGACGATCACCACGCCGAGCGACGTCGAGGTCAGGAACAGCGTCGCCGAGACCGCCTCCAGCAGGACCGCCGGGAGCAGCACGCGGCGGCGGCCCAGCCAGTCCGACACATGGCCGGCGAGGAACAGACTGACGATCACGCCGAACGCGTATGCGGCGAACGCGACCGTCACGGCGATCGTCGAGTACCCGTCGTGGCGCTGGTACAGCGCCCAGAGCGGGGTCGGCACGACGCTGAACGCCAGGGTCGCGGCGAACGCGAGCGCGATCGCCCAGAAACCCTGCTCGTGGCTGAACCCGCGGACGCGGGCGGCCCGCGCAGGTGCCGGGCGGGACAGGACGGTAGTCATGTACCCCAATGTCCTCCGCCGACATCAGCACCGACAACGAATCTTTGTGCTAGAGAGCATCACAGAGTGCGATGATGCTGGCCGTGGAGCTGCGGCATCTGGTGTACTTCGTGACCGTCGCCGAGGAGCGGAACTTCACGAGGGCGGCGCACCGGCTGCGCGTGGTGCAGTCGGGGGTCTCCGCCGCCGTCCGCGCCCTGGAGCGCGAGCTCGGCGCGCAGCTGTTCGAGCGCAGCTCGCAGCGGGTCGTCCTCACCGACGCGGGCGCCGCCCTGCTGCCGGCCGCCCGCGCCACCATCGACGCCGCTCAGGCCGCCCGCGACGCCGTCGCCGAGGTCCGCGGCGGCCTGCGCGGCGAGTTGCGCATCGGCACGCTGATCTCGGTGGGCTTCGTCGACCTGCCCGGCCTGCTGGGCCGCTTCCGCGCCGAGCACCCGGCCGTCGACCTGCGCCTGCGCGCGGCACCGACCGGCTCCGCGGGCCTGGCCGCCGACCTGCTCGGCGGCGAGCTCGACGTCGCGTTCCTGTCGCTGTCCGGCCGCGCGCCTGTCGGCCTGTCGGTGCGCACCCTGGCCGCCGAGGCGATCGTCGCGGTGCTGCCGGCGGCCCACCCGCTCGCCGGCCGTCCCCGGCTGACCCTCGCCGACCTCGCCGACGAGCCGTTCGTCGACTCGCCGCCCGGGTACGGCAACCGCACCGCGGTGGACCGGGGCTTCGCCGCCGCCGGCCTGAGCCGCCGTGTGGCCCTGGAGGTCGCCGACATCGCCACCGTTCGGCTCTACGTCCGGGAGGGCCTCGGCGTGGCGCTCATCCCGCGCTTCTCGGTCGGCGACGAGCCGGGCCTTCGGGTCGTGCCGGTCGATGCCCGGCTGAGCTGGAACTTCGCCATCGCCACGGCCTCGGCCCGCCGCCCCAGCGCCGCCCTGCGCGCCCTGCTGGACCTCGTCGACGACCACCGCCGCTGACCGGCGGCAACCGCCACGACGAAGGGCAGCACCGCGTCGCACGGGTCAGCGGTACGAGAGGCGCATGTCAGGCCGGAACGAAGCGTGACGGGTGGTGATCGACGTCCGGGCGTCGGCGGCGCAACCGCTAGCGGACGTGCCCGCCGTCTTGGCCCGCGGCACGGCACGATCGTCAACGTCGCGCTGGCTGGCGTGTTCGTTGCCGCGGCGGTCGGTTCCTGCTGGTCGTGATCGGCCACCGTGCCGGCTTGATGCCTGGCCTGCACCTGGCACTGGTCCTTGCCGCGGTCTCGTTCTGGGCCGACGCCGCGCTCATCCTGGTCACTGTCCACGGCCCCGCCGGCAGCTCAGCTCCCCGGGCGGAGGCGAAGTGCGGGGTTTGTAGCACGGATGTTGCGTAGCACCAATACCGGGGTAACGGGCCGGCGCTACGGTCGCCGTACGACCGCCGGCGGCGCGCGTCCGCGTCGCCGTGCAGGCAGGAGGCGACATGAGCATCTATGACGGGATCGGCGGTGCGGAGTCCGTCCGGGCCGCCGTCGAGAGCTTCTACACCCGGGTCCTCGGCGACTCCCGGCTCGCGGGATTCTTCGCCGACGTGGACATCAGCCGTCTGAAGGCCCACCAGCGCGCCTTCATCGCCGCGGCCCTCGGCGGTCCGGAAGTCTACGCCGGGCGCGACATGGCCGCGGCCCACGCCGGACTGGGGCTCACCGACGCCCACTTCGACGCCGTGGTGGCCCACCTTGCGGACACCCTGACCGAGCTGAGCGTGCCGGGCGACCGGATCGCCGAGATCGCAGCGGCTCTCGCCCCGCTGCGGGAACAGATCGTCTCGGCGCCTGGGCTGTCCGGCTGACCGCCGCCCTGCGCCGTATGGCGTGAGGCCGGACACAAACCGTGGTGACGGAATAGCGGAACGCCGCGCCCATGTTTTTAGACTCCTGGTCAGTACAAACATGGGAGGCTGCCGTGGCGGACGAGGTGCTCGTCGCCGAGGGGCTGGGGGCGCGTACGCGGCGCGGGTGGGTGTTCCGCGGCGTCGACCTGGCCGTGGGGCGGGGGAGTTCGTGACCGTCGCCGGCCCGCCGGGCAGCGGGCGCACGTCGCTGCTGCTCGGGCTCGCCGGACACTTCAAGATCACCGAGGGCACTCTGCGGCAACGCCGTTGCGTTTGGTGATTGGCGGCGGTGTCAAGGGGGCCTGCAGATGCGAACGGGACTTCTGGTAGATCAACTTGTGTCGAGCAACTTGATCGGTTCCAGGAGTCCCGTTGCAGGAAAAGTCTGTCATCACCCGCACGATCGAGGTAGCCGGGGGTGTGTACGCCCCAGGCCATCTGGGCGAACTGACCCAGATCGTCGACTTCGACCTGGTCGACGCGGTACTGGACGAGACCGGGACCCGGCAGCGGCGGCTGCGGCTGCTGCCCTCCCGGGTCGTGGTGTACTTCGTCCTGGCCCTGGCCCTGTTCGAGGACTGCTCCTACCGAGCGACCTGGAACAAGCTGACCACAGCCCTGACGAGCCTGTCCCTGACCCGGCCGGCCATCTCCTCCCTGACCCGCGCGCGG